>NZ_VFTA01000054.1:0-31130 GCF_007003935.1 Mesorhizobium sp. WSM4310 | reverse complement strand
CGGCGGCGGGCGAGCTCGCCATGCTCGATGGTGGCGACGCCGGCCGAGTCATAGCCGCGATATTCCAGCCGCTTCAGCGTGGTAAGGATGAGCGGCGTAACCTGCGCGTGCCCGACGATTCCAACAATGCCGCACATGGTTTTGCCCCTGCAGAATTCCGGCCATATCGCCGCAGAAGGCAAGATACCCCTCCTTGATTACGGGCTGATCGTTCATTCGAAGGAGCCTACGGCCTTAATCGCGACCAGAAACCATCGTGCTGCGAAGTGGCGTGGGTCCAGGTGGCGGAGTTTGCGTCGTTGGCCGCGTGAAGCCGCCCGACGAACAGTTCGTTCGAATGATGCGCTTCCGTCGGCCCAGGCGCATGTTGAGGCAGCCGGCAAACCAAAACACACCCAACAGCCGGTTAGGCCCGGCCGCCTGATGCCCCCCTATAAGAGGCTGTCGGGCCGCTTGATCTGTCTGGGGCTTGCACGCGAAAGCGCTCCCGACTGCCTCGCGTGCCGGAAAGCGAGCGGCGCTGGGATCCACGCAACGAAAAACCAGAGATGAACACGAGAAGGACCATCCGACGCAAAAGCCATCCTGGCATGGGTCACAAAGGTGGGTTGAGGTGATCGGCGACCGCCAGACCGAAGACTCGTTGCCGTTAAGGCGCTGAACCGCCGGCACCTGGCATCGTTTGATTGAACGAAGACGCCGAACTGATCTCTCGATACAGAAGGAAGCTCAGTCCGCGCCTTGCTGGGTCCAGGCATGCGGAAGGGGGATGCAGGGCATGAAGTTCAGAGATCTGATCAGACGTGCCGACAACAATGTGGAGAAGTCATTCGAGGATCTCGAAGCTGACTTGGCTGATGCCGTTGACGAGTGCCTTGGCTTGGATGACCTGTCGGCGCTGGCAATGGACGATACCGCGGACGAGCCGCCCATCCCAGACGACAACAGCGAACAAGGCGACCGCGCGCAAACCGAGGATGATGCCGGCGCCGAAGATGCCGGCACTCCCGAACCCTTGCGGCGACTGACCTCTCATACGCAGAGCCGTATGGCTGCCTTGAGTTCCTTTGACGGGCTGTTTCGCGATGCGAAGCTCCATTTCGAGGAGATCAACGCGAAACTGTCAGAGATCGCAAGCACACATCAGCTGACCTTTGAATTCTTTCACATCCTTCATGCCGACATTCTCCGCGCCAACGAACTGGAGCTGGCCAATCTAAACCTGACCGCGGAGCAAAAGAGCCTGTCGGACAAGGTCAATGACCTGACCCGAAGGCAGCATGAGCGCGAAAGCATGGTGGAGGCCCTGCAGCAGCGCGAGGCAAGCCTGGTTCAGGACGCCGAGGCGCTTCGTGGCGCATTGGCCGCGGCAAGGCTGGAGCTTGTGGAAGCCGCGAACACCAACGCCAAGAACCAAGCGGAATTCGGAGACCTCACAAACACGCTTGCCGCCGCGACCGTCGAGGCCGACAGGCGCGCGCGCGAAAACAAACTGCTGCGTGAAAAGAATGTCAGCCTGTCAATCGACCTGGAAAAGGCGCTGAAGCGGGAGGACGAGGCGCGGCACCGGCTGGACGCCTTCTCCACGATCCATGCCAACGAAGCCGCGCGAAATTCCGAAGTGCTTGGTGCGCTCGGCAAGAGCGAAAAGGAAGCGGCACGGCTCCACACCGCGCTCGAGGCCACCCAGGCGAAATTGTCGGAAGTGACGGAAACCGCCAGGATCATGGAGGCGGACAAGGATGCCGGGCTCGAACGCAGCCGTGCCGAGATCCGAGGATTGCGTTCCGAGATTCAGAACCTCCATTCGCGACTTGAGGTCGCCTCGAACGCAAACAGCGAGGCATCGGCCGAGATCGCCAGGCTCAAGCTTCAATGGAGCGACGCGGTGGCGGAAAAACAGGTGGCGGACGAAAGGTTGGCGGCCCTCACCAAGGAGGCCGAGACCGACAAGCTGAACCTTTCGAAGATAACCGCCAATTTCTCACAGCTTTCGCTGCAGCAGGCATCCGATCAGCTACAACTCGATATCCGCCGGCAGGAATGCGAAGACCTGCGGGCCGAAATTGCATCGCTCAACGCCCGGATCAGGGAACTGCTGCCCTATGAGAGGCTCCGTGGCACCACGAACGCCTTGCCGCATACGAACGATGTGGCCAAGAAGGTTCCGGTGACGGCGGAGCGAGCGGTGCGCACCGCTCGCCGTGTCCGCCGCAGGGCGCTCACCGCGTCGTAGGAGGAGCTAGCTGGTCGTATTTTGCGGCTCGCTTCCAACAGTTTGTCACGTCATTGGCGGAAAGCCCTGGACATCTGATCCGTCAGCGGCTTCAGCAGATAAGACCAGACGCTGCGTTCGTCGGTGCTTATGTGAACCTCTGCCGGCATGCCAGGTTTGAGCACCTTGGCATCGGTCAGGCAGGCCGCCTTGTTCTCGACATTGATGCGCGCCGAGAAATACGAAAGCTGTTTTTGCTGATCCTTGATCAGATCCGCCGAGATGCGCTTGACCGACCCCTGGCAAGCAGGCGTGGTGCCGGCATCGAAGGCCGGAAACCGGATCGAGACGTGCTGGCCTGGACGAACGTCATCTATGCGCGAGGGGGGGATCAGCGCGTCGACGACGAGGTTGTCGGTGTCGGGGACGATCATCATGACCACCTCCCCCGGAGCGATCACTCCGCCGATCGTGTGGATAGCCGATTCCTGCACCGTTCCCGATTGCGGAGCGCGGATGTTGGTTTTGGTCAGTTCGTCTTGCGCCACGACCTTGCGCTCGCTGAGTTCGGTCTGCTTGGCTTCGGTTTCACGAAGTTCGCTCGTTACTTCACTGCGCCTTTGCTCATCCAGCTGAAGAATTTGCAGTTCGGTCTCGCTAATCTTGGCCTGTGCCTCAGCGACCGCCGCCGCCAGGCGTCCTGATTCTCCGTGCGCTCGGGTGGCATCCAATCTGATGTTGCTCAGTCGCTCCTTGGACACCAATTTTTTTGTAAAGAGCGCCTGGACATCGCCAAGATCTCCGTCGAGCAGGACCACGGACTGGTCTTCCGCGGCCTGCTGCGCCTTGAGGCCATCGATCTGGCGTTCGAGTTGGCTCGAGCGGCTTTGCAACTGTGCCTTCTGCCCCGTCAACGCCGTTGCGCGGCTTTCGAAAAGGGTGCGCTCTCCTCTGACCAGTGCAGCCAGTTCCGGGTCGCCCATCCGTTCTTGAAGGCTGGACGGAAGCTGCATTTCCGGCAGGCCTTGCCGCTCAGCCTCCAGCCGTGCAAGCCGGACGGTTGTGCGATCAAGATCCTCGCTGATTATTTGCAGGTTGGCCCGCGTCAGCGTGTCATCCAGCCTGGCCACCACATCGCCAGCCCGCACATGGTCGCCATCTTGCGCGAAGATGCCACCGATCGTGCCGCCCGTCAGATGCTGGACCTTCTTGATGTTGCTTTCGACCACCACGGTGGCAGGCGCGATCACCGCGCCGGCGATCTTGGTCAAACCGAGCCAAAGCCCGCCGCCGACAACCAACATGGCCGTGACCGCCGCGCCCAGGATCAGGTTGCCCCTGATATCATCGCGCGCCTCGACCGAATTCGCCTCGGCCCTTCGGCTCCCGTTATCGAACGGAGCATACGAAACCATCGTCGCGTCAGACATGAAACAGCACCTTACGCATGACCGCTCACCCCTTTCTGCATCGGAACAACCGACGCCTGCCGTTCGGCAGGGGTCGGGAAAGGCCGGATGACATTGGCCAGGACCTCCTCGCGCGAGCCAAAGGAGTGAAGCATCCCATTCGACATGACGAGTACCTTGTCGATATTGCTGAGGGCAGAAGGACGGTGCGCAACAATGATGACGATGCCCCCACGTCGGCGCACCCCCAGGATGGCGCCGGCCAGGGCAGCATCACCATCGACGTCCAGGTTTGAATTCGGCTCGTCAAGGACGACCAGAAACGGGTCGCCATAAAGTGCCCTGGCAAGCCCAACGAGTTGCCTCTGTCCGGCCGACAAGGCTGCCCCGCCCTCGCCTACGCGTGTTTGAAAACCATTCGGCAACCGCATGATCATCTTGTCGACGCCGGCGGCCCTGGCAGCTGCCAGCACGCCCTTGGCGTCGTCGTTGCCGCCAAATCGCGAAATGTTATCGGCAACCGTCCCGTCAAACAGTTCGACGTCCTGCGGCAGGTAGCCGACATGAGCACCAAGCTCTTCCGGGCTCCATTGGTCGAGCGAGGCTTCGTCCAGCCTTACCCTTCCGCGAAGGGGCTGCCACACGCCCACCAGCGCGCGCACAAGTGTCGTTTTTCCAGAACCGCTCGGGCCGACAATGGCCATTCCCGCGCCCCCAGACAGAGTAAAGCTGACATTGGCCACCGTCGGTTTTTGCTGGCCCGGCGGCGCTATTGTCAGGTCCTCTACCGCAAGCGCCGCCTGCGGGCGCGGCAGTTCCATGACTTCTTCATGCCCACCGACGACAGCCAGCGCCGTGGCCAGTTGGGAATAGCTTTGCCGGAAAGCCGCGAAGCCTCGCCAGTTTGCCAGCGCCGCGTCAACCGGAGCCAACGAGCGGCCCAGCAGTATCGACGATGCTATGATGACACCTGGCGACGCTTCCCCCCCGATCACGAGATAGGCGCCCAGTCCCAGAACTGAGGACTGCAAGGCCATCCGCAGCGCCCTCGAGAGGGCACCGGTGGCGCCGACAATGTCGGAAAGCCGTTCCTGGTGCGTGAGATAGGCGTGGTTGATCTCGCTCCAGCGGCGGGCAAGCCGCCCGGAAAGGCCCATCGCGCGCACAACCTCCGCGTTGCGGCGGCCAGAATCGGCAAGATTGCGTTGCGACACCAGCGTCTCGGACGCGCGCGCCGCCGATGCGCGGCCAAGGACTTCCGCTATCACCGTGAGCAGCACGACAATAATCGCGCCGCTTGTTGCCAGCAGACCGAGCGCAGGATGCAGAAGATAGATGATCAGCAGATAAAACGGTATCCACGGCGCGTCGAAGATGACGGTCGGCCCCAATCCTGAAAGGAAGCCGCGGATCTGATCCAGATCACGCAGCGGCTGTATCCGGTTCGCGTCCTGCCCGCCGATGAGCGGTAAGGACAGCGAGAGGCCGAAGACCCTTTGCTGCAGATTCTTATGGAGACGATTGCCTATTCGAACCAGGAGGCGAAGCCGCACGAAATCCAGCAATCCGTAGACCGCGTAAAGACCCAGCATTCCGATCGTGAATCCGACAAGTGTCGGAACGCTCTGCGAAGGCAGAACGCGGTCGTAGATCTGCAGCATATAGACGGAGCCGGTCAGGGCGAGAAGGTTTATGACCGCCGAGAAGACGCCGACGCCTACCAGCCCGGGCACGGCGCCGAGCATGGCGCCACGCAGATCGGGCGAACGTATCCTTCCGGAGCTCATCGCTTGCGACCTCCGGTGAGAAATCGTTGCGCAAGCTCATTGGCCCCACTGGCCACGGTCAATTTTTGGGTTTTCAGGAGCGTATCCCTCATTGTCTTCTAATTTACGCCCCACTAACATATGTGGCCTTCGGTCAAAATGTAGCGAAATCGTGGCGCCGGTCCGAAAAACCCGGACCTGGCGCATTAAATCAGGGGAAAACTGCCGTTTTGAGGTGTCCCGGAAGGCTGTGGAGGTCGCGTTCCCGGCAGTGCGACCGACACCGAGCCGTCCCTTTCGGAGGGTGAGTCGCTCCCCAGCCAAACGGCTCCCCGGCCGTTTCACGGAGCCAATTGAGTGTGCGATTGTCGTTTAGCGCTTCTTCGCGATAACCAGGAAATGTTGCGCCAGCTGTCCAGGAACGTGAAGAGTTCTGGACGCCTTCTCGAAGGGCTCCATCAACGCTTCACACACCCTTGGCAAGAGGTTACCCGGCCGGGGCAGATAGCCGTAAGGTATCATCTCCTCGACAAGGAACCCCGACGCGGTCAGGAGCTCCTTGAACGTCGCCGCGCTCAGCGTGTGGCGAACTGTGCGTCCAAACAACCGATTGAGCAGCCGGGAGGCCATGCCGATGGGTGAAGTCGCATTCATGTGAACGTTACACACAAGTCGCCCACCGTCCTTCAGATGCTCATTTATCGCCTTCAGCGCATCCCGCTTCAGTTGATCCTCGGCGTTCAGGAAGAAGCGAAATGCGGTTGTGACGTCGAAGGTCTCGCCGAGGGCCCGCGTTGTCATATCGATGCGAAGCAATCGCACATTGGGCGGAACTTGCGCGCAGTCGAGCATGGATTTGGAGACGTCGACGCCGACCACCTCGCCGAAGAGCCCGGCAGCAACGTTGGCGATGCGACCTGTTCCGCATGCGAAATCGAGGCAGTTTCGGCCGGCTCCGCCCATTGGGCGAAGAACGTCCAGGATCAAAGGTTTTTCGATTTTCTCCCAAAGCGCGCCATAATAGCCGGACTCGTGCGTTTTGTTGTATTGCGCGCCGTAGCCCGGCGCGCAGTGGCTGGCCCTGTAGTCGTGCGACACCCGGTCGCCCTGCGTGTGGACCTGCTGGTTGGACGTCAGCTCCTGCCAAATTCCGGGCTCACCGGTCTGCGGCTTTGCCCACGGAACTCGCGATGCTGAAGGCGTACCGAAAGCGTAACTTGCCGACTGAGCCATGTGAGCCGTGTTCGTCGGCGGCGGCTTCACCCCATGCCTGGAATTGAGCCTCACCTGTCTCTCCCGTTCGGTTGTGTTCGACACCCTGATCGAACAAGTAGGCTCCCCACCCATTTTATCGGACTGCGACTGAGGCGGCCTATTGGATTGCCGCGCTTTGCAGATCACTGCTGAACCTGGCTTCGACAGTATCCCCCGGCATCACGATCGTGTCTTCGTCAGCCGACAGCTTGCGCCATTCATCGCCGACCTTGCGGACGATCGTGACCTGAGCCCGGATTGTTTCGCCGGCAATCGGCAATGGCTGGGCTGACGCACCGGTCGGTTGCAGCTTCTCGCTGGCGGCGTGGAGCCTGGCGGTGACATCGGCCAGCCGCGCGTTGGTCTCCTTCAGATCCGTCAGCAAGGCAATCCTCCTTTGATTGTCATTGCGTTCGTGCTGCCTGACATAGTCCTCCTGCTGGCGCCGCGCTCTCATGAGCTCGACCGAGGTTTGCAGCGCACCGCTCGACGACAGAAGCAAGGCGCGCCTGACATCGGCGAGCCGAGTGTTGGTCAGATTGCCTGCATCAAACGCCTTGGTTACTTTCGCCAGGTCTTCCTGATCCGCCTTCACGCTCTCGGCCTCGACCTGTTCGCGCTTCTGCAAAACCTCGATTTGGTCGGCCGCATCCTTCTCGCCCCTCTCAAGAAAAGCCTGCTCCTGCTGGAAATCGCTCAGCGCAATCTTCAGCCCCTCGGTTTCAGCCTGGGCGATCGCGGCTCCGACGCTGGGCGACAGAGGTGACCCCTGCGGCGTCTGCTTGTCGAAATCCGCCTGGCCCTGAAGTTCGGCGCGGACACGGGCGGCGTGAAAATAGTCTTTGGTGTAATCCCCCCAAAGTGTTTCGTAATCGCGCCTGAGATCAACCGGATCGGGGCCTGTTTGGCCCGCGCGTGACCGCAAAAGGCTGAAGCCGCCGGAGACGGCAAGCGCCTGCCGTACGGTCATGAGCGGACGGTAGGCCTGTTGTCCCGGGGTGAGCACGTCGCCCATCACGTAGATTGGACGATACTCCACGATGATGGCGGTCACGTCGTCTGGCTTGACGACAACCATCTGCTCCCGTCCATCGGCCAGACGCACGTGAAAGATCTTGGTCGGCAAAAGCGCTTGCATGCGCGTCTGCAATTGAGACGCCGTGAGGCCTGCGACCATGATCATCCCGGCTTCGGGAAGGGCGATATTGCCGTCCATCTGGACCACGGCGCGCTGGGCTCGATCCGGGATCGGCGCTATCCCTATCTCGACGGTATCGCCAGGCGACAGTTGATAGGGCTCGGCTTCGCCTGCGGCGGCCACCGATGTCAGGGACATCACCGCAACCGCGGCAAGAACGGTTCGTTTACTGAAGGCCATTTGCGACAATCTCCTTCTGGTTCGGCACCGGCTCCGAAGGCCATTCAACACGGGTAACGAAATCGTATGCCGGGCCACCGGGCACACCCCAATTGCTCGACCAGATCACCTGCGAGCCGTCCGGCGAGGGCGAGGCATGCGTCTCGCTCCAGTAGTCGAAGTGGGCGTTCTGCGTTTCCACGATACGGCGGACCTCTCCGCTGCCGTCCGTGCGCACCGCAATGACCTGCTGCGCGTAAGGCGCCCAGTCCGGGTGCTGCGATACTTCGGCTGGCGTCCCGCCATAGCTCAGAAACACCCAGCCGGGCCTGTCCAGGGACCTGAGCGACGCATGCATGGCCTCGCCATATTTCATCAGCGACGTGACCTTGCCGTCGGCCAATCGGCGCTTGATCACCTGATATATGTCGGGATCCGATTTGCTGATCCCGACATATATTTCGCTGCCGTCGGCATCGACCGTCATGTCGCCGTGACCGGGACGGTGGTGCTCCATCCACTTCTGTTGCAAGACGCCGTCGATGGAAAAGACGAAGGTCGGTTCATGGTCGTCCGACAATGCCTGTGAGCACACAATATTGATTCCGAGCGGAGAGATCGAGCAGGAGCCGGTGGTTCCCGGAAGCGCGGTAAGATCGATATCCGGGAATTTCCGCCGCTCCTTGAGGTCGTAGCCGAAGACCACCGCTTTGCCGTCATTGCGCGTTGCACGCACCGCAATGCGGTCGCCGTCGCGGCTCGGATTGCCTTTGTAAGGCCCGAACTGAAGTTTGCTGTAGGCTGCCGTGTCGAACACGACATCCTCATGATTTGTGCGTGGCGCCCAGGTCGAAATCCGCCGGCCAGCAACGCAGATCATCAGCTGGGGATCCCTTGGATGCCATTCGCATTCAGTTTCATTCGAGCGGTCGCGGTGGAACAATGGCACGTAGCTGTGCCCGTCGAGAAAGCACATGCCGCCACAACCATTGACGATCACGAGAAGGCTCTGATCAGCATTCCAGGCCTGTGCACTCGAGTAACGGTGGGTGCAGTATTTCTTCCCGCAGACACCCGCGAGGCCGAGAATTCCGGGTTCGGTGATCCGTACGAAAGTCGCGCCGGACCAGGGATCCGTTGCTTGGCCAAGATAGTCCGGCAGGTTTTTCACCGTTTGCGATGCGCTGCTTTCGCGACCCCCGATCATATGAATAGTCGCGAACATGGCACCGGCAATCAGCAGCAGTGCCAACATGTGCCGGCGGAGCAGGGTCATGTCATGTAACCCATTTCGCGCCGTACCCGGCCTTCACTAAGGCGCGCGCGCCACCATGCGATCGTTCGCTCCAGCCCATCGCGCAGGCTGGTCTGCGCCTGCCACCCGGTCTCGCCTTCAAAACGCGAAGAATCGGCGAGCAAGGCGCGAACCTCCGAATTTTGCGGCCGCAAACGCCTTTCGTCACGATGGACCGGTTTCTTGGAACCGCTTAGTTCGAGGACAAGATCCAATACGTCGGAGATGGTCACTGCGCGTTGGCTGCCGGCATTGTAGGCGTGGCCGAATTCGAGCCCGGCCAGGCCAGCGGTCTGGAAGGCTGCCGCGGTGTCTTCGACAAAGGTCAGGTCACGGATCGGGCTCGTATCGCCGACCATGATCGCCGGGCAATTCGGATCGAGGGCCTGCCGGATGATGGTCGGCACGATGGCGCGCTCACTCTGGCGCGGACCATAGGTGTTGAAGGGCCGCATGATCACCACGGGGACATCGAACGACCTGGCGTAGGACTCCGCCATCATGTCGGCGCCGATCTTGGATGCCGAATAGGGCGACTGTCCCTGCAACGGATGCGTTTCGCCGATGGGCATGGTCTGGGCGGTTCCATAGACCTCGCTCGTGGAGGTATGCACCACCCGCTCCGTCTCCCATTGACGCGCCGCTTCAAGAACGTTCACCGTGCCCAGGATGTTGGTTTCCACATAGGACTGGGCAGCCGCGTAGGAATATGGAATCGCAATGAGCGCGGCCAGGTGAAACACGACGGCCTGACCGCGCACGATCCGGTTCAGGAAGGCGCTGTCGCGGACGTCACCGCGGACGAGCTTCAGCTGGCTGCGGATCTTGTCCGGCAAATCGTCCAGCCATCCATGGCTGTCGAAGGAATTGTAGAGCGCCAGAGCCGTGACATCCGCGCCGTTGCGGACGAGCGCCTCAGTGAGATGCGAACCGATAAATCCATCCGCGCCTGTCACCAGAACTTTCTTGCCATTGTAGCTCATGACTGCGCATTCCCTTGGCTGACTGGAGCGCTTTCCTTTTGGGGTTCATACGTCGATCGGCTGTGATGGAACCCAGCCGACAACCGCCAGGACGCCACGCGCCATCCACACGATGTCGGAGACGATGGTGCGCTGCGGATAATAGGAGAGGTCGAGTCTGGCCTTGGCGGGGAACATAACCTCCCGATAAAACAGGATCGGATCTGCGGATCGGGGGAAGAAATGCGCCTCGTGCCGGAAGAGAACCTGGGTTGGCCCCAGCAGGCCGGGCTTGTATTGCAGGACGGCCTCGAGGCCGCCGCGGAAACAATCGGCGAATGCCATGCTCTCGGGTCGTGGCCCGACGATCGCCATCTCGCCTTTGAGGACGTTCCACAGCTGCGGCAGTTCGTCGAATTTTGTTGCCGCGAGGAACCGGCCCACCGTCGTCATACGGCTGTCGCCCACGACGGTCAGTGCAAGGCCTTGGGAATCGCAGTTCACACCGAACTTGCGAAATTTGTACATGCGGAAGGGTCGGCCACCAGCTCCCATGCGGGTCTGTGCGAACAAGATCGAGCCACCGCCTTCGAGCAGAAGCGCTCCGGCGATCAAAAGCATCAGCGGTGCAAATATGATGAGCGCGGCGCCCGCGACCACGAGATCGATCGAGCGTCTTGCCAAGCCGTGAGCGGTGCTTGAGACGAAGTGCCGGTGAAGGGAAAGGTCCAGTGCGCTCATGCCGCAGTTCCTGCTTGGGCGTCGCCGTTGAGTGCGCTTGCGAGTGCAGCCACAACCGCCTCGGCGACAGTCGAGGTGATCTGGGGGTGCAATGGGATTGTCAGTTCTCGCTGAGCAAAGTCCTCTGTACGCGGCAGAGTGATGCCGGGATAACGCTCGCGATAGAACGTCATTTGGTGCACCGGCGGATAGTGAATCGTGGTCTGTATCCCCTGCGTCCGCAATTCGTCGATCACGTCCTGCCGCCTTGCGTAGCGCGGCAGAAGGACCGGCATGATGTGGTGAGCCGACGTCCGGGGTTCGCTGAATGGAATGGTCACGGCCGGGCAATGCTCCGCGATGAGGCGCCGATACAGGACGGCCAGGATACGTCTGATCTCGTTCCACTCTTGCAGGTTCTGCAGCTGGACCAGCCCAATCGCCGCCCGCATCTCGTCCATGCGGTAGTTGAACCCGAGCATCGTGACATCATATTGCGGGGTACGGCTGTTCAGCCGCTGATGGGTCCCGCTGGTCATCCCGTGCCCCCGGGCCTGGCGGATTTTGTCGAGAAGATCGGAATCGCGAGCGATCACGGCGCCCCCTTCCGCCGTTGTCATGTTCTTGTTGCCGTAGAAGCTGAAGGCGGCCGCAGTGCCGAACGTCCCCACTTCCCTCAGGCCGGGCGCATGCGCGGCGTCCTCGATGATATGGAGCCCTCGAACCCGGGCGAACCGCTGCCATTGTTCCCGATTGGCGAGATAGCCCGCGAAGTGAACGAGGATGACCGCCTTTGTGCGTGATGTGCACCGCGCTTCGGCTTCCGCGAGCGACATCAACGGCACGTCGACCGACTCGATATCGACGAAGACCGGAGTCGCCCCTACATAAAGCACCGCATTCGCGGTCGCCACGAAAGTCAGCGACGGGACCAGTACTTCGTCGCCAGGTCCTATTCCCAGTGCATGCAGGATGAGATGAAGCGCCGCGGTGCAGGAACCGACCGCCACGCAATCTCGCGCGCCATGCATATCGGCAAAGGCCAGTTCGAAAGCGCGCACCTGCTCACCCATGGTAAGCCAGCCGCTGTCAATCACCTTTGACAGGGCTGCCTTCTCCGGCACGCCTAGGATCGGGGCGCTTACCAAGAGCATGTTGACCTCCTAAAAATCCTTGTGGTGGGTTCGGCCTCTACATCCGGATTTTCATGCGGCCGCGGCCGCGACCTCGATCGAGGTCGACTGCTCTTCCCAGGCAATCGCCTGCGCATTCTGGAAGTCGTCGACGCGACCGATATCGAGCCAGAGACCGTCATGCTTGTACACGTGTACCGTCGTGCCGCCCTGCATCATCTGAAGCATCAGGTCATCGAACCCGAATGGGATGCCGGAAGGAATGAACCGCAGGACATCCGGGTTCATGCAGTAAATCCCCATGCTGACGAGGTGGGAAAGCGTCGGCTTTTCCCGGAAGAGCTGAACGGCATTGTCGACCTCGTCGATGACGCCGAAATCCATCTTGATGAGGCGGCAGGCCGTAGCGATCGTAACCGGATCCTTGTGCATGCGGTGCGCCGCCACAAACCGGCTGAGGCTCAGGTCGGTAAGAACATCGCCGTTGAGCACGACAAAGGTGTCGTTCAGTTCATCCCTGATCAGAGAGAGAGGCCCAATGGTGCCCAATGGCTCCATTTCCTGCGTGTATTTGATCTTCAGATTCCATTGCGATCCGTCGCCGCAGACGCTGCGGATCAGGTGCCCGAGATACCCGGTCGTGATATAGACCTCCTCGATGCCGTTGCGCCGCAGCCACTTCAGAAGCAGCTCAAGAACGGGCCTGGCTCCTATCGGCATCAAGGGTTTCGGTAGGACCGAGGTGAAGGGCCGAAGGCGCGTACCCATCCCACCACATTGAATCACCGCTTTCATCCGATCCTCCTGATTTGCAGTTGCCTGTGTCCGGGCATTTCGTGTTCGAGCTCATTCGGACCTGGCATTCCGTCAAATCCGGCTCGACCCTCGGCGGCAATCCGAACATCATACTTGAAGGGTATGTGACAGCCGGGGCGGCTGTCGTCGTGCATTCGAATGGTACCGATCCAAAGCGTTTCCGGTATTAGATAATCGCGAGGTCAAGGACGGACCCAAGCATCTGGACCTGGCCATGAGACCAATGAAGCCGAACGAGTCCTGCGATCAAAAAGCAGCGATCCGCCAAGTGCCGGAACCGTCCCGCGCACCCTCGGTGAAGGCAGGTGCCGCCATCAAAACACCCTGGCGCACACCGAACATTGGAGACGGGCGCTCGATATCGCTCGGCAGGCAGGCACGGGACGCCAGCGTTAAAAAAAATAACGACGGCTCTCACAAATTAGTATTATATTAGCCATGTGTGATGTGCGTGGGTTGGGACGCTGCGACCATCACAGTGATGTGATGACCAGCGGTTGGCTACGACTTTGGACTCACCGCGGTTCCGATCATCACAGAGGAATGGGAGGTTCCAGCGGGTATTCTCGTCGGGAACCGGGCAACGCGTTGGGGTAGTTCAATGTATCGGATCGTCATCGCCGACGATCACGGCTTGTATCGTCGCGGCCTTCGGCTGGCACTTTCGGCTGGAATTCCAAACGCCGAAATATTTGAGGCCGCGTGTTTCGATGCTGTGGTCAATCTTCTGGAGGAGCAGGCATCCATCGATCTTGCGATCCTCGACCTGAACATGCCTGGGCTGGTTAACCAGGAGGTGCTCAGCGACGTTCTCTCTGCGTATCCTCACACACGTTTTGCGATCGTTTCCGGGGACGATTCCCGCTCGGAGATCCTGACCGCTCTGTCGATCGGGCTTCACGGTTACATCGTCAAATCGCAGAAAGACGAAGAAGTCGTTCTGGCGGTAAATGAGATCCTTGCTGGCCGGATCTATGTACCATCACTCTTGTCTCGAACGTCTGCCGACCAGAGAGCGTATGCAGCCCTCCCCTCGGCCAAAAATCCAATCCGTCATCGCATGAGCTCAAGCGATCTTGGCAGACTGACATCGAGGCAAAGGGACGTCCTCAAGCTGATGGCGGAAGGGTACTCGAACAAGGAGATCGCCCGCAATCTGGACATTGCCGAAGCGACAACGAAAATCCATGCCGCCGCCATTCTGCGCGAGCTCGGGGTGCGAAACCGGACTGAAGCAGCCGTTTTGCTTCAAACGTGGATGTCGAGAAACGTGAACTGATGTTTGCCACCCGAAGCGGGAAGCGGTTCGGGCCGGCATGCATGGGATAGACTTGGGCGCGCCCGAAGAAACCGGCGCACTTTCGGAGCGGCAAGAACTACAGCTCAATTTCCTTCCGCGATAACCGCAACGAATATCGCAGTCCATATTCCGATATTTCCAATTTCGGCGAATGCCCGACAAGCGGCGTGCCGTCCACGCCGATTATCATGGACCCGAACCCGTGGCGCACGACGTTTGAGTTCTTCCGACCTCCCGATTCCACCCAATCGAAAACCAGATCGTCCCCTGCGCCGTCGGATGCGAATTGCCACTTAACTCCGACCTTGCCTTGTGAGTCACCCAGCGCGCCGTGTTTCACGGAGTTTGTCGTCAGTTCGTGGAGGATCATCGCAAAGCTCTCTGCGACGCCACTTGGCACTGTGAGTGAGGGACCACTGACCGTTACGTCCCGCGTCTCCTTGAAGGGCTGCAACTCCTGAGCCACGAGATCGTGGAGCATCCCCGACAGGCTCTTATGACGAGACAGGATGAGATGCGTCGCTTCCAGCGTTTTGATCCGATCGATCAGCATCTCCTTGTATTTGGCAACGTCGTTCTCGGGAACATTGATCATTTTTACCAGGGCCGTGATCACCGGGAACAAATTGCTGAACCGATGGCGGTCTTCTAGCATGATGCGCTCGTGCTTCTTCACGGCGGCGCGAAGAAGCGTGGTCTGTCGACGTTCGGTCAGATCGGCCGCCACCCCGATGCGCATTGCGCGGTCGCCGTGTTCTTCCTGCCGTCCGCGCAGAGCAACCCAGCGTATGTGCCCATCCGTCCGCCTGACACGAATCTCGACGTCGTAGTTCACTGCCTGCGAGGGTTTTGCCGAGGCAGCCAATTTCGGCCAGTCGGCCGGATGGACCACGGCCGAGAGTTCTTCCAAGGGGCGCACGGGCTTGGAGGGCAGGCCGAGAATGTCCCAGAACTTGCCGGAGCCCGCGACCGTCCCCTCCTTGATATCTATCCGCCACGTGCCCAGGCGCCCGGCAGACAGAGCGAGATCGAGCCATTCCTTCTGAGCCCGGAGGGCCTCGCGTGCGGCTCGTCGCTCGGAAATATCGTCGACCACCACGAACACGCTTTCGGTGGATGCCTCGTCAGGCCGCGACGAGGACAGGGCCAGACGGGCCCAGAATGCCTTGCCGTCCTTGCGCAAGACGCGAATATCGGCAGCGGACGACGCGGCGCCATTATCCAGATCCTTCAACAAGGCCCGCACGGCATCTCGATCGTCAGGAAGAACGAGTCCTTCCAGCTTCAGCTGGGCAAGTTCCTTTTCTCCATAGCCGGTCATCTCAAAAAAACGTCTGTTCGATTGCAACAGTTCGCCACGTCGATTGGCATTTGCAAAACCCAAGGCAGCGCGCTCGAAGGCCCAACGATAGCGGCTCTCGGCTGCATCGATGGCAGCGAGCCTCGCCTCCGCAACCTCGAGCGCCCCGCGCAAATCCTGTCGCAGGCGATGGAACACGGATGCGATCAGGCCACCCGAGACCAGAAGGAAGATAGCGCTCGTCCAATCTTCAGCTGAGAGTTGGGCGTTGAGGACGCGCCGCATCCACAAGCCGGCGGCGGCCATGAGAAGCGTTGCCGCGATGGCAACCAACCGCCCTTCGAGGTAAACGATAACAATAATTACGGGGATAAACGCAATAAACGTCGCACCCTGGCCGACATATATCGTACTTATCGCTTCGAGTATTATCGATCCTGCAAGCACCAATAGCGAAGCCACATGAGCCGACGGGGTGCTTGACACGTTCGATTTGAGCCAGCGCAGATACGAACCCATGCGCCCAGACTACAACCTTATGTCTAGCTCGTCGAGACTAGGCCGCTAGGGGGCAGCCTAATACCACTGCCCGATTGCCATGCCTTTGCCTGCGAATAGAATCAGGATCGGCAGGGCACTTCAGGAAGCCATATTCAAGGAACGCTGCGGAAAAACCTTCCGCAGATTTCTACGGTTGTGTCGAAATTCGAGTGGAAGGAGCGCATTCCCGCCAGCAGGCGGAATTTAAAGGCAAGTAAATCACGCAAAATTTACTTGGGTCGGTAGCAACTAGGGTTGGGGTAGAAGCGATGACACTGATCGAGAGGCGCAACGAAACCGTTGCAGTCAGCCAATACATTGTATTGAAAGATACTCATCACGCACGTCCGATACATCTTTCGGATCGGCCAGACGCCAGACCTGGCGGGCCGCAGCGACGCAGTTTGGAATCCATAACCGGCATGCTTGAGCGCATCGGCTGCGGCTATCTTGTGCTGGACCGCGACAGGAAAGTAATCGAGTGGAATACAGCCGCGCAAGACACGCTTGAGCGGCAGGGCGAAGCGGCTGACACGGCCGTCGAGCTGTCCGCGGGGCTAAGGCGGCTGGTCGCGAATGTTCCGGTCCATTTCCAGCCGGGATCACTCTCATGGGTGGTGATCCGCAGCAGAGGCGACAGGCCTGTGATCCTGAATGAGGCGGGCGTCGTCACACCCGACGGGACAAGCATCGTCGCATTGCTGGACCGGGAGAACACATCGGCGGCCAACCCTCAGACCTTGCAAAAGATGTTCGGTTTGACCAGCGCGGAAACGCAGCTTGCATTGCGCCTGGCGCAAGGCGATGCACCGCTGGAGATTGCTCGCAGCTGGCATCTCAGCCGCACGACGATCCGCTCCCAGCTTGCCTCGCTGTTCGCCAAGACCGAAACAAGGCGTCAGGCCGAACTGGTTGCTCTTCTGGGGCGCATTTCGGTCCTGCCATGAAAGAGCGATTTCGGCGGGCGTCAGGACCCGTCGAATTCAGCAGACCGAGATATATTGCCATGGCAACGCGGCTGCAAATTCTGCGGCCGCGGTTGCGCAGATTGCAAAACTCGCGGTGCCATCTCCAGCCTGTCGACGCGCTATCGAACTCGGGCGGAGCGCGGAATCTCGTAATTGGAGTGACCTGCCATGGTCGAAACAAATTCGACGGTCCACAAGCTGGCTGATACCGCTCGTACGCGGTCGGACGGTGCTGTACTGAAACTTGCACGCGCGGGACCGATCGTCGTCACAGGCGCCGCCGGATTCATTGGGTTTCATGTCGCGTTGCGGCTTTTGCGGCGCGGCCTTGTCGTTGTCGGCGTCGACAATTTTACGCCCTACTACGACGTCAGGCTAAAGGAGGCGCGATTTGCGCAGCTCTGTGCCGAGCCGAGGTTCACTCCCATGCGGATGGACCTGGCTGACCAGGCGCAGGTGAAGGCGCTGTTTTCCGACTTCCAGCCATCGCACTTCGTGCACCTCGCTGCCCAGGCTGGGGTGCGTTATTCGCTCGCCGACCCGCATGCCTATGTGCAGTCGAATGTAGTCGCGTTTCTCAATGTTCTGGAGGGCTGCCGGCACGCCGGCGTCAGCCATCTCGTTTATGCCTCGTCGAGTTCCGTTTACGGCGCCAATCGAAGCATGCCGTTTTCCGAGCACCATGGCGCCAGTCATCCGCTCAGCTTCTATGCCGCGACCAAAAGCGCAAACGAATGCATGGCGCATTCCTATAGCCACCTGTTCGGCTTGCCGGTGACAGGATTGCGCTTCTTCACCGTCTATGGTCCCTGGGGCAGGCCTGACATGGCAGTCTATACGTTCACCCATGCCATCGCCGAGGGGCGCACGATCGAGATTGCCAATGCCGGCCGCGTGTGGCGAGATTTCACCTATATCGACGACATCGTAGAGGGGGTGGTTCGCGTGCTCGCCGCGCCGCCTCGTCCGGATCCGGACTGGGACAGCCGCACGGCTGACCCCGCCACCAGTTCGGCGCCATATCGGATCTACAATATCGGCAATGACCGGCCCGAAGAAATCAACCGTCTGATCGCGATCATCGAAACTGCCCTTGGCCGCCGCGCCCTTCGCGTCAACGTGCCTTTACCTCCAGGTGACGTCCTGAAAACCCGCGCCGACGTCAGCGACCTCCGCCGCGCTGTCGGCTTCGCACCGGCGACGGCACTGGAGGACGGCGTGCAACGTTTCGTGGAATGGTACCGGGATTTCCATGCAAGCCCCGTCGGCCGAGAACGACATGCGTTCGTTCAGGCATAGGGCGAGACCACGGGAGGCCGGACGGCGGGCACACCGCCGGTTCGGTCACCCGACCTATGGCTGACGCGGCGCGCCTTCCCACCAACACTCCTTCAAATGACGCATACGGACCACAGGATGCAAAGGCCGCGTCGGCGGGCGCGATGGTGTCGGGGGGCGGGAGACCATCGATGCGTCTTTGGGGCCAGGCCGCCGACCTGCTCCTTCAACCATGTTGCAGGCACAGGGCTAGCGGTCGCAGGCCGATCGATACGCCGGCGCCGTCGTGAGGGACATCATCGATGGATAGGCCACCTCATTTGCCGGCCTTCAATAACCAGTTCCATTGTTGGCCGCCAATCGCGCTTGGCCTGATCGAGAGCAGGGCAGACACCAAGCCAGGCAGGATCTTCAGTCGCTTGCCGATATAGACGGCCATGGCAACGTTCCAGATGGCCAGGGCAAGCGCGACACCGACAGCCGCGCCAATTGGGCCGTATATCTCGACGCCCACGGCACAGGCTATGATGTTGGCGGCCGCACCGGCGATCATGGTCGTTGCCGCGGCCCACTCGTTTCCGGTCATCGCCAGCAGATTCTGCTGAGGCCCGCACAGCGCAACGAAAACATAGCCCAAAATGAGCACCCGCGCGATTGGCGCTCCCGCAGCAAAGCCCTCCCCGAAGAAGCTCAAGAACGGCTCGGCGATCATCATCATTGGGACGGCCACCGCGATGGCGCCGCCCGCAGACAGCAAGGTGGCCCGCGCGAACAGCTGCTGCAGGCCTTTATGATCGCCTCTGGCGTGCAGATCGGCCGCTGTTGGCGAAAACATGGTAGCGACAGCGATGCGGGAAAGCCCCACAAGCATCGCCACGTTCAACGCCAGGGCGAAAATACCGGCCTCACGGATATGATCGGTCCAGCCCAACACCAGCACGCCAGCACGACTGACGAAGACATCGAGGCCGGTAATGAGCATGAGCGGCGGGACGGCAAGCCACCATCCCCTCGGTTCGTAAGCGGGCTGAGCCTGCCGCAGGCCAGGTGGTTCAAACTTCCTGGCGGTGATGAACACCAGCCCAACAGTGATGGCGGAACTTGTCAGCACCGCCAGCATCACCTGCGGCGCGTGCACCGCCCACAATCCGGACTTGGCCATGATCGCCACCAATACCAGCAGCAGCCCGTCTCGCACGATGCGCTCCGGCAACAATGCCGAAACGACGCCGCCGAAAGCACGCACAAGCGTAGCGCCAATGGCATAAGCGGTAATCAAGGGTACGGCCGCCATGCCAAGCATGGTGCTTATCTCAAGTCCTCTTTGCGTTTGATCCGGTTGCGCCTGCTCTGAAAAGAAGAGGACCAAGGCAGCACCCGCCATCCCGAACAGTGTCGCCGCGAGCAGCGATCTCCGCAGGGCGAATTTTATCACCCCCCGCGCCAGATCAAGCCTGCCGTTGGCTCTATAGGCGGGCACAAAACGCAGCAAGGACACATTGAAACCAAGCGTTGCCAGATAGGCGAGCACGGAGGTCCAGGCTAGAACGTAGGCATAGATCCCGTAGTCGTGAGGCCCGATGAGGCGCGCAATGGCCAGCTGTGCAAGGCTGGTCAACCCGGCACCTCCGATGTAGATCAAGAGGGCGAAGACGCTCGCCCTCGCGAGCCGCGAGCCGACGTCCTTATTTCGCCGGGGTGTGGCTATTGGAAGAGCACCGGCGGGATGACCCGGAGACTTTCGAGACACGCGACTATCGATTGCCGCAGCATGCGCAAGTGGTGCGCCTTCTTTCTGGTCTCGATTTGCGAATCCTTTATCCATCCGTGAAAGCGCGGAAATGATTTGCTTCTCGACCTTACAAATACTTTTGAGCCCAGATTGACTGTCGGCGTTCTCGACGGAAACGACACTTCGGCCAGAAATCGCGAGAAGATCGTTTATCGATTCGAACACGCCAAAGGCGCTCATATTCACGTCCAAGTCGGCCTCGAAAATCCGCTCCGCCGGCGGCTCGTGCTCCATCCGATGTCGGAGGCGACTCTCCACGACCGCAGATGGCACCACCAGCCTGATGGTGAGATCGGCCGGCGGCGCGAGACTGAGTGCCTTTTCGAGCGCTTCGCGGTCGGTGCCCCCATTGAACATCGCCAGCGATCCAATCGCTTGAACGTATCCTTGATCGAATATGACAATTTCGGGCGATTGCTTCGCGGCGCTCCAGCAACGCGAAAGGTGCAAGATATATCGCCAGATCCGGGCGCGCCATATTCGTTTCTTCGGCGGTATCAACTTCACCATCGACACCGAACTTGAAATATCGTCCAGTCGCCCGATCGACGATAGAAATATTCCCGCAGTCGAGAATATCGCCGATGCTATTCTGGAAACGAACAGAACGATCCCAAGGTCGAAGCTTCCGGCCCTGGTGCTGGGCTGATAGCTGAGAGCGACCTTGGCGCGATAGCCTTTCCCGCGCAACTGCTCGGCGAGCGCATGCGCAAATGTTGTTTTGCCGGATCCTGGCGGTCCGAAAAATTCAATGATCATTCTGGGGCAGGCCCGATTGTTGGAACGCAGTTGGTTCCCTGTGGCATTTTTTTTTGAAGAACGCAGACGACGGTCCTCATCAAACCCTCTCCAACAGCAGGTCGGCGTTGTCCTCGAGCCTGGAGCCGGCGTACCTCTTTAAATTCACTTGGGTGAGCACACTCCCGACCGGAACGGTGACGGATCCACCGGCACGGAGCGACTCCAGAACGCCACGGGCGATGCCGCGCCTCGTCTTGGCCCAGCGAACGGCAAAAAGCACTGCATCGGCCCAGCGCTTGAGGAGCCTGGTTTCGGGACCCCCGAGTCCCAGCGGCCCGTTGATGATGACAACGTCGTAGACCGAGAGCAGTTCTTCGGTGAACTGGGATTTGTCGACCGTGGACAGAAGCGTCAGCAGATCATCCGAAGGTGCTGGAGCGGCCATCAGATCGATGCCGATTTCTGGCATTCTCGTGATCGCATCCTGGAGCACGCAGCGTTCACTCACATAGTCCCCAAAGGAGTTGTGAGCCTTGATGGTGCCGAATTCGCCACGAAACTCGTTCGTGAGGCGCGCGTCCTTGCGGTCGAGGTCGAGGAAAAGCACCCTTCCTCCCAATCGCGTTGCCGCTAGCGCCAGGCTCCACGCCAACTCTGTCTTGCCATCGTCCAGGATGCTGGACGTCACGAGGACGATGTGCGGCGGTTGCCCCCTTCCCTGAGTTGGCGCCGCAGTGACCAGAAGGGATGTCGCCGCGCGACTGAACGGCGAGTTCTGCTGGCCCAGAACCAGATGCCGCAGTTGTCTGGCGTGGAGTCCCGAAACCTTAGGAAGCAGTCCTACGCACGGGACCCCAAGCTCGGCTTCGGCTTCAGCTTCGCTGCGCAAGGTCTGGTTGAACATGTTACGAACCAGGACGAAGACCGCCGCCATCAGACCAAATACGATCATGCCGGGTGGAATCAGGAAAATTCTCGACAGGGTGCTGGGATTTGACGGCGGCCATGCCGTCGACAGGACCGCTACACCTGGCGAAGGAGCGGCGATGCGCCGTATCAGGTCCTGCTGCCGGCTAAGGAGCTCGTTGTAGTGCTGTGTCACGATGGTGACCTGCGGCTCAAGGGCACGCAAGCCGGAAAGCTGGCTCGCAGTGTCGGCCACGGCCGCGTCGAGCACCCTCTTGCGATCCTCGAGAGCCGTAACCTGGGCGCGGTAGACGTTTGCCTCGGCGGCGATGCGCGCGATGCCCTGCTCTATCTCACGGTTGATCGCAGTGCCCAGATCGCCGTCCGCAGCGGCACCCGACTGACGTGCCACGAGGTCGGCCAACACAGGCGATCCGATTTCCTCAGCGATGGCCGATACAGGGGCGCCCGCCTTTCGCAGGTCCTCGATATGGCGAAGGCGCGATTCCGAGGCGGAAAGATTGGCTTTCGACAAGAAAATCTGTCGGCCAAGTTCCGCTGTCTCATTGGCTGCGTTGTTGGCCGCGCTTTGATCAACGGCGCCATGCGTCAGCCGGTACGTCTCCAGCCGATCGGTCGCGTCGACCAGGTCCCTTTGTACTTGCGGCAGGCTGGCGACCAGCGATTCCAGTTCGCGCTGATCCGATGCACGCCGTTTCTGTACGAGATCCTCGATATACACCTGAGCGAATGTGTTCGCGACAAGCGCGGCACGCGCCGGACTGGTATCGGTGAAGCCGATTGTGATGACGCGCGAGCGCAGCTCTTGTCCGACCCTCATTCCGCTCCGCAGCGTCTTCAGCGCGGCGGCATCCGCAGCCTCCGGATTTTCCACCGCCGGCTTATCCTTCGACCAGACCCGGCTCAGCAGATCGCTCACGAACGAGCCTGCGGTGGGCGGGACGGCACTGATGCCGCTTTTTCCGGCGGCGTCGGCTGCCTGCGGTTGACGCAGTGCCGTCAGAACTCGACGCAGGTGGGCTTGCGACGAGAGCATCGTCAAATGGTCATCGATGCTCGAATCCAGCGAGTCTTGAGCGGTCGCCGTAGCGTTCGAAGTGCCGGTGCTCGGGGCATCGATGATGATCTGGGTCGCCGCCTCGAACAGCACTGGACGAGCAAGGCCCGCGAGGCCGGCCAGTATGCCGCCCAGAAGGGCGACGGCAAGCAAGAGCCATTTTCCCGTCGCCAGGGTGACGACGAGCTGATGGAAGGGAGACGGCGGTTGCATGGGCTCGCGCGGCGGTCGTCTCATCCGCGGATTGGTGTCGAGCGTAGCGACGGCCATCTGCGTAGCACGCGGAAGCCTGGCGCGGCTGGCTATGGAACCTTCCATCTCAATCCCCTGTCAGTTCGATATCATAAGAAGGGCGCGATGCCGGCGCCGATGGCCGCATGGCTTCGTTGCGCCATGCCTGGAACATCAGCAGCGGCCACAAGTCACGAAAATGATCCTGGTTTCCATGCAGATGATCGCGCCAACATGCGTCGACCTTCGCACAGTCGATGACCCCGTCTCCGGACAAGCGTGTCGTGGCGATGATATCCGCTGCCCAATCGCGCAGGGGTCCTCTCAGCCAGGCTCCGACCGGAACGTCGAAACCCTGCTTGGGCCGATCGACCAGTCGGCGCGGCACATAGCGATCAAGGAGCTGGCGCAGTATCCATTTGCCCTTGCCACTCCGGACCTTGGCATCGGTTGGCAGGCGCCAGGCGAATTCTACGACGCGATGGTCCAGGATCGGGCATCGCCCCTCGAGGCTGTTGGCCATGGTGGCGCGATCGAGCTTCACGAGGATGTCGCCGGGGAGATAGCCGGTCATGTCGTCGAACAGCAGGCGCGACAGCAGGTCGTCGAGCTGTGTCGCGCCGGCATTGGATGCCGCTGGCTTGTGATGAAGAAGCTTGTTGGTCGCAGATTCCGTCAGCCGCTGAAGCAGTTGGTCCTCATTTGCCGCCGCGAACAGGCGGGCGAGGCGGTTCAACCGGTCACCGCGCAATCCGTGCCGCATGTTCGCCGAAAGCGGCAGGCTGCCGAAGATGTCTTTCTGGGAGGCCTGGGCCAGCAATCCTGCCCCCGCCGCCAACATCCGCCGAAATGATGATGGCAGCTCGTGCTGCCTTCTGAGGCGGGTTGCCAGGAAGTGTCGAGAATAGCCTGCGAAGCACTCGTCGCCGCCATCGCCCGACAGAGCCACGGTGACGTGTCGCCGGGCGAGGCGCGACACCAGCAGCGTCGGTATCTGCGACTCGTCGGCGAACGGCTCGTCCCAGATCCTCGGCAGTTCCGGAATGACCTCAAGCGCCGCGGCCGGTGAAAGATGAAGTTCCGTGTGATCGGTGCCCAGATGCCGTGCAACCGCGGCCGCATGAGGGGCCTCGTCGAACCCGCTCTCGCCGAACGCTATGGTGAACGTGCGAACGGGCTTCGGGGACTGCGCCTGCATCAGGGCGACGACCGTCGAGCTGTCAATTCCACCCGACAGAAAGGCGCCAAGCGGCACATCGGCAACCATTCGTTCTTTGACGGCGAGGCGAAGCAGGCTGTCGAGTTCGGTCGTAAGGTCCTCGTCGCTGCCGGCGATCGGATCCCGCTGCGCCTTGCAGGCGACATCGGCAAGCGACCACCAGCGGCGAATGCGATGCGCGAGCGAGCCGGCGCCACGGGCATTGGCGAAATCCTCCGCCGTCACCGACAGGACTGAACCGGGTGGCAGCTTGAACACATCCTGCCAGATGCAACGGTCATCCGGCACCCACCCTTTCGAAAGCATCGTCGCCGCCGCATCGACATCGAGTTCCGGGGCGAATCCCGGGAAGCAGGTGATCGCCTTCAGCTCCGAGGCGAAGACAAGCGCTTCCCGTGTCGAGGCGACATAGAGCGGCTTTTTTCCCATTCGGTCGCGGGCGAGGTGGAGAATCCGGTTCTTCAGATCCCATAGCCCGAAAGCGAACATGCCGGCGAAGCGCGCAAGTGCCGCCTCGAGGCCCCAGCTCTCGATCGCGCACAGCATCACTTCCGTGTCGCTGGTGCCGCGGAAATGGTGGCCCGCCCCTTCCAGTTCGCGGCGCAGATCGCGAAAGTTGTATATTTCGCCATTGAAGGTAATGACATACCGGCCGCTCGCGGAGTGCATCGGCTGGCGACCCGCCTCCGACAGGTCGACGATGGCCAGACGCCGGTGCCCGAAGGCGATCCCGGCTTCACGGCTCATCCAAAGCGCCTCGCCATCGGGCCCGCGATGACGAAGGGCCGTCATCATCGGCCCGATCGCCCTGAGCGCGTTCGTATTGGCTGCATCGGGCGCCAAGAGAATTCCGGCGATCCCACACATTCTAATATCTCCTCTGGCGAGCGATCGCGGGGACCGCCTGCGGCGTTCCGGCGACAAGGCAGAGGGTCAGACAGAACCACACGATCGGATGGCGGATGATCAGGTGAGGAGCACTGAAGACAGCGATCGATGCCACGAGCGCCATGAGCGTGTCCTGTCTCGCACCCCAGGCGGACAAGGCGGCCGAGCCGAGGATCCACAGCAAGGCCAGGACCGAAATCAGGCCACCCTGAGTGTAGAGATCGAGGATCGTGCTATGGGCCTCGAAAGGCCGCGGCAGAAACTGCTGATCGACGACGGAGGGACGATCAAGGTGCGGGCCTGGTCCGAGACCCAGCGATCCGGATCTTGCTCCCTTGTCCAATGCCTCGTCCCAAAGCTGGAGGCGAAGTGCCGCGGTTTCCGCGGTTGCTTCCCCGCCCTTGTCCTTGGTGAGGCTCTTGGCGAAGTTTTCGGCGTTGGCGGCCTCGCTGAGGGCGTAAGGCGTGATGGAGACCGCCAATGGAAGGAATCCAATGGTGAACAGGAGGGCAAGTTGCCGTGAAAGGCTGATCTTGCCGCCGTCGCTAGTGAGCCATGCCCGAATCCTCAGCCCAAGAAGGATCAGGCATGCCAGGATCGTCGTATAGAGATAGGTATCGCTCTTTGTCAGCCTTCCGACATAGAAGGTGAGGATCAGGCTGGACAGCCCGAGACATCTTCCCCATGGATTGCTGGTGGTTGTGGCAAGATGCAGGGCCAATGGACCGAGGAGCGCGCAGTAGAGCGCAAGCTGGTTCGGATTGTCAGACCAACCGCTGAAGCGGTCCCAGAACCAGGGGTGGACGCCAGACTGATGGATCCAGCCGAAACCAAGCCCCACCTGAACGACAAAGCCCGCATTCGCGATAGCGATCATCCACCAGGCGATGCGGCGTAAACGGGAAGCTGCGTTGGGTTCCGCGGCAGCCAGGCAGGTAACGCAGGCCAACAGCACATACGCCATCGTGTCATGCAACAACGGATCGAGGAACAGCGTCGTCGTCAGAAAGCCGATGATGGAACCCACGCCCAGGGCAAGCGTCAGGATCACCCAGAAACATGCAAGTTTGGTGAAGGCCGGCGTAACCTCAAGTCGGCCGCCGGCAAGGATGCGCGTGATCGACAGCAATATCCAGAGCGTGAGGGACAGTTCGCTGTAGCCGAACGGCAGCCCCGGGATGCTGAGCTGCACCGCGTAGGACATTGCGATGCCGAAGGCCAGGATCACATCACGGATCATTGCCGCGCCTCACCCAGTCGGGGGGCCCGCGCACCCTCTTCCCGCGAGATCACGGGCGCGGGCCGAGCAAGACTGCCGCGGTATTTGCCACCGAGGACAGTCTTGTACAGATCGCAATACTGGTCGACGACCCACGACAGCGAAAAGCGCTCCCGCACGAGGCCGACGGAACGGCTGCCCATGATCTTGCCACGGGCGCGGTCGGACAGAAGATCGATTATTCTGGACGCCAGGCCATCGGCATCGCGCGGCGCGACAAGATAGCCATTCCAGCCATCTTCAACCACGTCATTGCAGCCGGGCATTCTCGAGGCGACGATTGGCAACCCGGACAAACCCGCTTCCAGCAGGACGCGCGGAATACCCTCGCGATACTGTGTTGGAAACGCGAACAGATCCGCCATGCCAAGGAGAGCTGGAACGTCCCGCCTTGGCCCCAGGGCGACGACGTAAGGAGCATATTGCTCGATATCGGACCTACTGACCGCGAACGGACCTTCAGAGTCCTGCGGACCGACAAGCACGAAACGCGCATTGGGCCTCTCGGAGAGGACGCGGGGAACCGCCTTGATCAGGGTCGGAATCCCTTTCTGGCGAGTCAGCCGACCGACAAAGATTACGACTTCGGCCGATTGAAGCCCAAGCTCCTCGCGCATAGCGGCGGCCGAAGGGCCACGGTATCTTGCTGTCGAGAATGCATTCGGGTCGATTCCAGAACTCCGGATCAGTCGCCCTTTGCCGCGACCCGCCAGCCGATAGCGGTCGAAGAAGGCCTGATCGTCACGATTCTGAAAGACCGTCATGGCTGTCCAAAGCGACGCCAGTCCCTGAAGGCCACAAAAGACCGGACGCAGCGCCAGCGCCCGCGGTTCCCGTGATGAGAATGTCCAACCGAGCCCATTGATGGTGCGAATGACCGGAACCTGGCCGCGCACGGCCAGAGGCGTCAGGAGGTTGGGCTTGGTGTCGAAACTTTGAACAATGTCCGGACGCAGTTCGGACATCAATTTACGGATCGCGCTGACAGCGCCCCATTCTCCACCGCCGCTGGCAAAGCGGTCGAACCCAAACGCGCGATGCGGAATGCCGTGAGGTGAAAAGGCGTCTCCGGCATCGCTCGAGACGGCAGTGACACGAAAGCCCCGTTCACGCAGCGCCAGAAGGAACGGAATTCTAAGCCGGTGATCCTCGCCTCCTATGCAAACCAGATGCGGACTCATCCTGTCCCTCCTGGATGCCGGCAGAATCCCCATCGCGCAAAACCGCTGGCCCTGTGATCTGTTTTCACGGTCCGGCGTCATCGCCCCAGTACGCACAACACCCAGCCTCACGCTAGGAGCAGGCTTGCGCGTTGTCCTCGTCTGTTTGAATGAAGCAAGGAATTGGGCGATGCGGTGATGCAGCGCAAGCGCCGTCGGATCGATGAGTTGAGCGGGAACTCATTCGTTCTAACGATGCCAGGGCCGACATGGTCGCGTACGACACGGCAAAGCCAATCAGCAAAACAAGGGGGCTGTGTTGGAGACGTCGGGGTACCCGCGTTTAGAAAGCCGTTTTCCACGTGCCTTGCCATCCGTTGGCGGACCGACAATGGATCAAGATGCTGCGACAGCTCGCAACAGCAGCCCTCCAGGCGGCTTCACATGGAAACAGGCCTCCACCCGCCCTCTGGATATGGACGGACCAACCACCCGTTTCTTCCCGCGGATGGGCGACGACTTCTCCGAAAAATCGGCGTTCTCGCACCTGGAGCGGGTTGTCGAAAAATACCCGGCCAAGATCGCGATCAGTGACGGCTCTACGTCCCTCAGCTTTTCGGAACTGCTCAACGCAGTCCAAAACCTGGCGGCAGCGATTGCCGGTTCAACTCCACCAGGCAAGGCGGTCGGGATTCTGATCGGAAATACCCTCTGGTATCCGGTGGCCATGCTCGCCGCCATGCGGGCCGGCAGGCCCGCCGTGCCATTGAACCCCCGGGATCCATTTCAGCGCCTCGCGGCAATTTCCACCAGCGCGCGGCTGGCCGCGATCATCAAGCCAGGGCCGGGCAAGCCGGCAGGCTGGCCGGATGCCCCCTCGCTTGAATGGATCGACGCGGCAAGTTGCACGGCCGCAACGCGGGATGGCAACCTATCGGCGTTGCCGCCCGAAGTGCCGGTCGATGCTCCGGCAATCGTTCTGTACACGTCAGGTAGCACCGGGGCGCCGAAAGGCGTCGTGAACAGCCAGCGGGCGATCCTCCAACGCGTTCAGCAATATGTGGATGCCTGCCACTTCGGCCCCGACGACGTCTTCATGCCGCTGACCGGGCCGGCGACGATCGCGGGATGCCGCGAGATGATGACCCCGATGCTGTGCGGCGCCACATTGTACCTCTCGGATATAGAGAGCGCCGGTATTCGCGCCGCCCGCGACAATTTCGAGAAGTGGCGGGTGACTGTCGTCTATCTCGTGCCAGCGCTGCTGCGTGTGTTGATGAATGGTTCTGCGCCCAACACATTCTCTTCCTTGCGGATCGTGCGGGTCGGCGGAGAAAAGATTCTATGGTCCGATATCGACCGGCTGCGCGGCAGCGTTCCCGAGTCCTGCCTTGTCCAGATCAGCTATTCGTCCACGGAAACGACCGGCACGCAATGGTTCCTGCCGAGGGGCTACCAGGAACGCGGCGCAACGGTCCCGGTTGGCTTCGTGCTACCCGGCATCGAATACGCCATCGTGGATGAGAACGCATGCGAGGTCGCCCCGGGCGATGAAGGAGAGTTGCTGATCAGAAGCAACTACACCACGCTTGGTTACTGGGCGGATGGGGAAAACGTCCCTCTTCAGGCGAACGCCGGCAGCCCCCTGCTTCGCACCTTCGCAACCGGTGATCTGGTCAAGGTCGACGACACCGGAATGATGTGGATCGTCGGACGAAAGGGACGCCAGATCAAAATCAACGGAAGGCGGGTCGAACCTGCCGAACTGGAACTCGTCCTGCGCCGGGCGCCTCAGGTGGATGATGCCGTTGCGGTGGTGACGGACGCGAACGAACTGGTGGCCTTTGCCGTCCCGGCCAGACTTGGCGGAAGTGACTTCATTGCTGAATTGCGCGACCTGATCAGGACGGCCCTGCCGCCCGCTGTTCACCCGACGCGCCTGCACAGTGTTGCCGAGATACCGCGGCTCAAAGGCGGCAAAGTCGACCGTGTCAAGCTACGGGAACTGGATCGCGCACTGAACGCGCAAGACGCCCAGAGCACGCCCATGGCCCGGCAAGCGGCAAACCCGCTTGATGTCGAAGGCACCGCGGCGGCCGTATGGGAGAGGATTCTCCCGGGCAAAAGGGCAGCCGGCAGCCGCTGGGATGATGCCGGCGGCGATTCATTGAAATTGCTGCAATTCGTCATGGAGCTGGAGACGGCTCTGGGGCGGGAACTCAACCTGGACGCGTTCACGGTCGGGATGAGTTTTGCCGATGTCGTCCGGGCAGCGTCTCCAGGGCAAGACACAAGCAGCTCGCTTGTCGAGGCTTGCGACCCGAGACCCGTCTTGTTCATTGTGCCCGGATCGATAGGCTACGGTCCAAGCCTGGCGGCCTTCGGTGCGGAGATGGGTAATGTCGCCAGGGTTGTTGCCGTACGCTACGGGGATCTGAACGATCTGCTGAAGGGACATGGCACGATACCGCGGATGGTGGATGCGGTTGTCGACCAGATCAGCCAGGCCCAGCCCGATGGCAATGTGAAGCTGATCGGTTATTCGCTTGGCGGCGGCGTCGCCTTCGAGGTTGCCGCCAAACTTGTTGCCGCCGGTCGGTCGGTCACGTTCCTGGGAATCCTCGACACCAATATCGGGCCTGGACAGCACAACTATCGTGAAAGACTCGCACGCACCGCCCAGCGCATCCGCACGCATCGAGTGACGGTGGATCGCATGATTTTGCGGGCTCTGGCAAAATTGTTTGCCCAATTTGGCGCCGAGGCTGCGCTTGCGAGGGGCATCGACTGGCTGCAATGGAGGCGCTTCGCCAGAACACGATTCATCTTGCGCCTTGAGCTTGAAGAAGTCCTGCGGATGCGTGCATTTGGCCAGTGGCTCGCGCAACCGAAGCCCACATTGCCGATTACCGCCACCGTGTTCCGATGCAGGCGCACAGGCGTTCCGTCCGACCTTGGCTGGAGTGCTTTCGTCACCGGCCTAAACATAGTTCCGATCGTCGGCGGGCACCTGGACATGCTCGTTGAACCCTATCTCAGCCACAACCGTCCGCTAATAGAAAGAGCCCTTGTGGTGAGCGGCGCATAGTGGGTGATTCGCACACCCGCAGGCTGAATCGAGACAGGATGCCCATGTATCTTGCTGACGCATCCACAACAAATCCGCTGGCACTGCCGCCGTGGCGAGAACAGCCTGGTCCTGCGTCGCCGCGCTGAAATATCCCTAAACAATCAACAAGTACCAGGCCCAGGGCAGCCTTCCCATCGCATAGGCTCTCCTTGCCATGATCAACGATTCTATCAATGGGCGCCGGTATTTGATTTGGCCCTAATATATCCTTTCCAATAGGCAGGCACGGGGCACCACCGAATTGGACGAAGGATATCTGCATGACAACCCTCCACTATGCCTCGGGTGGATCGGCCTCCGAGGTCGCAACCGCCGGATTCAATCTTGTCGACGTTTCATCCGTGGACGAACTCAACGCCTTGCCGGCTGGCACGAAAGGTCTGGTCTGGCTCGA
>NZ_VFTA01000053.1:0-31599 GCF_007003935.1 Mesorhizobium sp. WSM4310 | reverse complement strand
GTGTTGATCTCGGTCAGTTCCTGGTCGCTGACCAGATTGCCCGCCGCCATCACCATGTTGTGGGCTGATTTGTAGGCCTCGACGGCGTTCTCGGCCTGCTGCACGCGCTTGCGCTGCTCCTCCAGCCGCGCGGTGATGGAATCGGAAGCGTCCGTGGCCATCTTCGCGCGCGCGCTCGCCTGGTCGGCCAGGTAGGCCTGCGCGATGGCGTTGGCGAGCTTCGCCGCCTTGTCGGCGCTCTTGGCGGTGACGATCACGTCGAGCACCAGCACCTTGTCGGCACGCTTCACCGCCAGCCGCCGGCGCAGCGCGTCGAGCGTCTTGCCCGTACTGTCGGTTTCGGCCGACCCCGAGCCCAGCACGCCGCCGAGCAGGCGGCCCAGCAATCCGCCCTGCCCGTTGAATTCCGGATCCTCGGTCAGGTTGGTCGCCTCGATGGCCCGCAGCAGCACGCCCGTCGACTGGACGACGCTGACCTGGCTTTCCACCATGGTGATGCCGCCATCGGGCGGAACGCGGCTCGGATTGACGTCGTTGGTGACCACCTGCAGGTCTTGCGGATCGATGAGGATTTCCGCCACCGAGCTGTAGAGCGCCGGCGTCATCAATCCATAGACCAGCGCCCCGAGTGTCAGCAGCGCGGCGGTCAGCAAGATGAGGAAACGGCGGCGCACCAATATGCGCTTCACGTCACCCAGCTCGACGGTCGAGGATGCATAGGGCGCCGTCGTCACTGGCTCCGGCGCATATTGCATCGCCTCCGGAGCGGGTTGTTGCGGCAACGAGAGCAGGGATGATTGCAAAGGTCGCTCCGACAACACTCCGTGTGCCTGCAAGTGTAAATTGCAGCTTCGACCTAGCTATTCCTCCAACTGTTAAAACGCTGTTAATTATGTTGAGAGCTCTTCTGATTTTTGGCACGGAGTTTGCCTAATAAAGGCACGTGCATGTCGACACGGGCGCTGGTGAGCAGGAGACGGATGGAAATGGGGCAGCAGATCAGTCCAGACCATCCGCGCGGCCATCTCTCCTGCCCTATTTTCGAACACCGGCCAGACACCGATGAAGATTCTAGGGGTGCGACATGCAAGTGAGCCTGCGCCTGGACAGCGAATGCGTCCGTGCTTTTCATCTGCTGCTGGCGCAGCGCCTGGCGGCACTGGCCCAGGTCGAGGTGTCCGTCGATGCCAGGCCGGCCGGAAGCGGCATTCCAGGCAGCGCCGCGGCATTGTTCCAGCTTGAGACAGCCATCCATGGCCTGCCGGCGGACGGGCTGGCCAAGCGCCAGCCGCTGTCGGCGCTGGCACCCTATCGGACGCAGCCGCCCGCCTCTGCCGATCTGGTGATCGACCTCTGCGGCGACGTAAACCTGGAAGGAACGCGGGTCTGGCGCGTCACCTATGACGGCGCCGCCGGCGAAGCAGCCTTGCTGGCGCTGATCCTCGACGGACGCACGCCGCTTGCCCGCATCGAGGAGAGCGGCGCCACCGTCGCCGAAGGACGCCTGGGCACCGAATATGGCGGCATCGCGCTGGCCTCCTTCCAGGACATGCTGGCGCGCACCGCAAGCCTGATCCTCGCGGCAATGCCCCCCTCGGCAGTGAATGGCGCGGCGCGGGCCGCCCTGCCGGTGCTGCCCGGACCGGCGCAGACCGGTGGCCCGCCACAGATACCCTCCACCACCAAGCTCGGCATCAGGGCGGGCAAAGCGCTGGCGCGGCGCATCGTCCAGAAGATCTACCATCTCTGCTACAACGCCCCCCACTGGAAGGTCGGCTGGCGCGAGACCAAGGGGCAGGATCTGTTCGATCTGCGCGCGCATCCGGCAACCGGCTGGCAGGTGCTGCCCGACGACGGCAGCCGCTTCTACGCCGATCCGTTCCCGATCCTGTACCAGGGACAAGTGACCCTGTTCGTCGAGGACTATATCCATCGTCTCGGCCGGGCCATCATCTCCGCCGTGCCGTTCGGTCCGTCGGGGCCGATCGGCCGTCCCGAGCCGGTGCTCGACCTGCCCTACCACCTCTCCTACCCCTTCGTCTTCGAGCGCGACGGCGAGGTCTGGATGGTGCCGGAAAGCTGCGCAAACCGCACCGTCGATCTCTACCGCGCCACCGCCTTCCCCGGCGGATGGGTCAAGGAAGCGACGCTCTTGTCCGACGTCGTCGCCAGCGACGCCACTCTGGTCGAGCATGGCGGGCGCTGGTGGCTGTTCGCCACTGTCCGGGACGGCGGAGGCGGCGCCTTCTCCGATGCGCTGCATCTGTGGTCGGCGCCCGACTTCCGCGGCCCCTGGACGCCGCATCCCAAGAACCCCGTGCTGGTCGACATCGCCTCGGCGCGGCCGGCCGGCCGCATGGTCAGGCGCGGCAACGACCTGCTGCGTCCGGTGCAGGATTGCCGCAGGAGCTATGGCGCCGCCCTTGGCATCGCACGCGTCGCTCACCTTGATTTGAACGGCATGGAGCAAGTCGTCGAGACCATCTTAACTCCTGGGGCGCTATGGAATGGGCGCAAGCTGCACACGCTCAACGAGGCGGGCGGCCTGGAGTTCATCGATGGCTCGGCGATCGCGCCGCGCTGGAAACAGAAGCGTTCGCCGTTAACGTAAACAATGGTTACTACCAGCCACCCGCGCTGGTTGCTTGAGGTTGATATGGGGCCGGAAGATATTTCCACCGCGGATTGTGCAGGCGCTAGATGACCAGCAGAAAGGCAAAGACATGACCACCGCCGCGGCTGGCCCGACCGAAGTCGACGTAGCGATCATCGGCGCCGGAATGGCCGGCACCACCCTGGCAACGCTGTTGGCAAACGCCGGCCGCAAGGTGGCGCTGGTCGATCCGCACCGCGTTCATCATGACGAGTTCCGGGCCGAGAAGATCGGCGCGGACCAAATGCAGCTGTTCGAGAAGCTCGGCATCGACAAGATGGTCATGCCGCTCGTCACCCCGTTTACCGACGTCGATGTCTTCCGCCTCGGTCAATTCTTCGCCCGCGAAAAGAAGTGGGAGTACGCATTTTCCTATGGCAGGTTGATCAACGGCCTGCGCGATGCACTGCCGCCGCAAGTGCCAATCACCGTCGGCAAGGTGGCCGAGGTCTCGACCGGACCAGACCGGCAGCGGCTTGTGCTGGCCGACGGCGGCGTCATCGATGCCCGGCTGCTGGTGGTGGCCACCGGCCACAGCGAATCGGTGCGGCGCACCATCGGCGTCGAGCGCGTCGAATTGTCGAAGGCGCATTCGCTGTCGATGGGATTCGACCTCGCTCTTGCGCGGCGTGACTGCGCCTTTGGGGCGGTCACCTGCTACGGCAAGCGAGCCTCTGACCGTGTCGCCTATCTCACCGTCTTTCCCATCGGCGACAAGATGCGCGCCAACATGTTCGTCTATCGCACCGTCGCCGAACAATGGACGCGGGACTTCCGCGCCGATCCGCAGAAAATGCTCCGCGAGCTCATGCCCGAGATCGCGGCGCAATGCGGCAACTTCGAGGTGGCGAGCCCGGTCGAGGTCAGGCAGGTCAGTCTGACCACGACACAAGGCCATCGCCGCGACGGGGTCGTCTTCATCGGCGACGCATTCAGCACGACATGCCCGACGCCCGGCGTCGGCATCGGGCGGGTCATGATCGATGTCGATCAGCTCCATTCCGTTCACATTCCGCGCTGGCTGGAGACACCGGGCATGGCGGCCGACAAGATCGGCGCTTTCTATGACGACCCGGTCAAGGTGGCCTCCGATAAGGCAGGCATGCGGGTAAGCTTCTACGCCAAGCAGATCACCACCGAGACCGGACTGGAATGGCGCGTGCGGCGCCTGCGCAACAACACGGCGCGTCAGCTGATGATCATCGGCCGCAAGATGCGCCATTTGGGACCGCGGCGGGAGCCCGGAATGGCGTGAGGGTCCTCCGCTTTCTCCCGCCATCGAAGGCAGAGGCGTCTTGCCTTCTGCTTTCCCTCGGGAGAAAGGGAAGCGCGCCGGCCTTGTGATCGCGGGCGCAGCAACTGGTAGCAAACGAGCGCTAAGAGGCCGAAGGGGGCTGTCCCGCCAGCCTCAAAGGCCTACAACGCGCGAACGCTTTGATGCCGTTGCTTGCATCCGCCGCCCTACGCGGCGGGCCACATAATCCGAGGAAACCCTCACCCCAATTGCAGCCCAGCCTTCCTCGCCGCCTCGCGCAGGAACGGCAGGCCGACACCGATCACATCGTCCGGGTTCTCCGCCACCGGCCGCCAGACGGCGAGCCCGCCGGCGATGTCGACATCGACATGATTCATGCTTTCGAGCGTGATAGCGCCGGAGTAGCCGATGTCAGCGATAGCCTTCATGCAGGCCGCCCAGTCGAGCATGCCCCGTCCCGGCACGCCGCGATTGGCTTCCGAGACGTGGACATAGCCGAGATAGGGCGCCGCGGCCCTGAAGCCGGCCTCGAAACTCTCCTCCTCGATATGCATGTGATAGGTGTCGAGATGGATGAAGATGTTGTCGGCGCCGACGCGTTCGATGATGCGCGCGGCGTCGATGCCGCGGTTGATCAGATGCGTCTCGTAGCGGTTGCAGGGCTCGATGCCGAGCCTGAGCCCATGCGCCTTGGCGGCCTTGGCCGCGCGCACCAGGAACCGGCACATGCCGTCGATCTCGCCTTCGGTTGGCGCCCGTCCTGACGTCTTGCCAATCGTGCCATAGGTGACGCCGCCAAGGGCGCTGCTGCCCACCGCCTGGCAGACGCCGAAGGCCGGTTCGAGAAAGGCCAAAGCCTCGTCCGGCCGTGCCACAACGTCAAGTGAAGCCGGCAGGCCAAGCGATGGAATAAGCTCGACATTCCAGCGTTCGGCAAACGCGCGGGTGCGTCTGGTGTCGATCTCTTCGGGACGCAGCAACGGGATTTCGAGCAGGCCGATGCCGAGGCCCTTCAGCCGCTCCATCCGCGGCTCGATCAGGTCGATGTCCCAGACCGGGGCGATGGCGAAAGTGTGCAGTCCAAAAGTGTTCATCTCAGCCTCTGTGATCGTGCGCGGTCGCGATGCTGTTGTCGCCGAACGGCTATTGCGGGTTTGCGGAATGCGGGCCGTTGGCTGGCGAGCCAACGGATTCCCGCATCAGAACCTTGCAAGGTTCGAGCCGCGCCGTCGGCGGCCCCTCCTCGCCTTCGATCCGGGCAAACAGCGCCTCGATGGCATGGCCGGCGATCTGGCGCACCGGCTGCACCACGGCGGCGATGGCCGGCCATGTCACCTGCATCCATTCGGCATCGTCGAAGCCGACCAGCGAAATGTCGTTGGGGCAGTGCCAGCCGCGCCGCCGGAACTCCGACAGCGCCACCAGCGTGCCCTTGAGGAACAGCGAATAGACGGCCGTCGGCCGCTTGCCCCGGCCTTCGCCCCTGTCGAATTCGCCCTTGTCGAAATAGTCACGCAGCTGCGCCCTGAGCGGCTCGACATCGGTTTCGGCAAGCACGACATCGATGCGCACATCCGGCGCCAGGTGCAGCGCGGTGGTGCGAAATCCGTCGAGACGGGCGCGCACCGTCGCCGCCTGCTCGCCGAGGCCGACGACAAGGATGTGACGGTGGCCCTTGCCGATCAGTTCGCGCGCCACTTCGGCGCTGGCCGCGGCGCTGTCGGCCGACACCGTGTCGAAGGCATCGTCGCAGAGCACCCGGTCGATCAGCACGCCGGTCATGCCGTTGGCCTTCATGAAGGCGGCGGCCGGGCCGTGCTCGTTGCGCACCGGCGCCAGCACCACGCCGGCGACCCGCCAGTCATGCATGCGGGCGAGGATTTCCGTTTCGCGCGCTTCGGATTCGCGGCTCGACGCCGCCACCAGCGTGTAGCCGCGCTGCTCGGCGAGGCTTTCGAGCTGGGTGACCATCTGGCCGAAGAACTCGCTTTCGAATTCCGGCATGATGGCGCCGATGATGCGGCGCTTGGCCCGGCGCATGTCGGAGGCCAGCGGATCGACGCGGTAACCAAGCTGTTCGATGGCGTCGAAGACGCGATGCGCATTCTCGGGCTTCACCGTGGTGACGCCGGCCATGACCTTGGAGACGGTCGCCGCCGACACGCCGGCGCGGCTGGCCACGTCGTGGATCGACGCACGCCGTTGCTGGTCCTGCCTGTGCGCCATTGCTCCTCCTCCCGAGGCGCGGACAGAGGCATTTCTGTCCGCTGGAGAAACGAGTAAATCGATTTTTCTCGGTTGTAAATCGGTTCATCGGCGGTATTTTAGCGGCAGAGCCACATGTCGCCCAAAATGTAATACGGCTTTGGGACAATGACTTGGGCAAAGCAAGAATGCGCGGCGTCGGGATCGCGTCGGGAGGAATCGTCGTGCCAAACAAGGATTTGCCGCTGGTGATCAGCGCGCCGGAACCGCGCTCGCTGGAGCTGATCTTCACGCCGCCGCAGCTGGCGCGCTTTCGGGCGAAATACCGCATCGTCGAAACCACGGCCGAAGACGTCGCCAAACTGCCGGTCGACGTGCTGGCGCGGGCCCGCTATATCGTCGGCCAGCCGCCGATCTCTTCCGAGACGCTGGGGCGGATGACGGCGCTGCGCTGCGTCTTCAATGTCGAATCCAACCTCCTCGACAACATGCCTTACGAGACGCTGTTCATGCGCGGCATCCATGTCGTCACCACCGGTCTGGTCTTCGCCGAGCCGGTGGCCGAGCTTGGCCTTGCCATGGCGCTCAACCTTGCCCGCGACATCGTCGATGCCGACCTCGCCTTCCGCCGGGGCGAGGAGTTGTGGGGCGGCGACGGCAATCAGACGGCGCGGCTGCTCTCCGGCGCCAATATCGGCATCATCGGCTTCGGCGATCTCGGCCGCGCGCTGAACCGGCTGCTGACGGGTTTCCGCACCCGCACCAAAGTCTTCGATCCCTGGCTGCCGCCGTCGATCCTGATCGACAATGGCGTCGAGCCGGCCTCGCTGGACGAGGTGCTGACATCGAGCGACTTCGTCTTCGTCGTTGCCTCGGTGACCTCCGAGAACCAGGGCTTTCTCGGCGCGGACGCTTTCGCCAGCATGCGCAAGGGCGCCGCCTTCATCCTGCTCAGCCGCGCCGGCGTCGTCGATTTCCCCGCCTTGATGGCGGCGGTGAAGAGCGGCCACATCGTCGCCGCCAGCGACGTCTTCCCGGAAGAGCCGCTGGCGAGCGACCATCCGGTCCGCACCCTGCCCGGCTTCCTGCGCTCGGCCCACCGCGCCGGCGCGCTCGACGTCGCCTTCAAGCGCATGGGCGACATGGTGCTGGAGGACATGGACCTGATCGATCGCGGCCTGCCGCCGCTGCGCTCCAAGCGCGCCGAGCGCGAAACGGTCTCGCGCATGCGCTCCAAGCCGGTGGACCGGAACTGACGGGGCGGGCACACCCGCTTGGTGGCGGGAGATTTTGACTGATCCGGAAAGCCCACAAGCCGACGCGCGTCTCGTCGTGATGGAACAATCGTCCCCCTGACAGGTTTTGCAATAGGCCGGGCGGTGGGACGCCCGACCTACTCCAGAAGGCCCGTCACGATTCGCGTCGGTGGCGGGCCTTTTCGTTTTGCTGCGCACTCCATGGCATGAGGAACCTTCGCAACAAAGCGACGTTGGTCCTCGCCGGTCAGGCAGACAATTCGCAAAAAGGAACATTCCATGGGAAGCACAAGTGACAAGGCCTCTGGTCTCGCCAATCAGGCCGTTGGCAAGGCCAAGGAAGGCGTCGGCAAGGCGGTCGGCAATGACCGCCTGCGCGCCGAAGGCGCCGCACAGGAGGCCAAGGGTAAAGTCCAAAAGGCTGTCGGCGACGCCAAGTCCGCCGTCAAGGAGGCGACCAACAAGACGGCCGCCGCCATCAACAAGAACCTCTAAGGTTCTTCGCTTTTCCAAAGACAATTGGAGGCCGCCGTTCGAACCGGCGGCCTATTCATTTGCGGCCGGATATCGCGCCCTACCACAATCGCCAGGTCGTGGTTCTTCAGCCCGCGGACTGGGCGGCCTGGATCAACCTGGCAAAGCCGGAGGCCGAACTGTTGCGTCCACTTCCGGCTGGAGCGCTTCTGGTGGAGACCGTGCGCTCCGAAAGTGCGTAACCGCCCGCAAAGCGAAGGCCGGCAAAGTCTACTTGCGTACGATCCAGTCCAGAATGTCCGGATCGATATCGTCAAGCCCGGTCAATTCGCGCGCCAGCAGCTTGGCGTGCATGCGCCATTCGCGTTCCGCGATGCGATTTTCCGCGACCGATTTTCGGAAGGCGCCGCGAAGGATCTCGCAGTCCAAGGCGGTTACCCTACTGTCTGAGTGGACCTCAGCCATTTCAGTCTCCGCGTCGAGGGCGGGAGCACCTGAGTTGGCTACCAAGCATCCGTATGCCGTGTAGAACGGACGACGCCGTAAGCCTACGCTTTCCTATGGAAATAGCGAGTCGAATCGCGGCGCGCCTGGCTTGGCCACGCCTTCACATTTGATGTTGAAAACGGCTTCGGACGAGCGTTATAGAAATCGACGTTCCCCATTGCTTTCTAGGGAGGTTGCGATGGATAACGCAATGCCGAACGGCAAGGTTTGCCCTTGCGTGGAAGTGATCGAGGCCTGCGGCGAATGGTTCGTCCGCGTGGTCGAGGAAGACCAGGACCTAACCCGATCTTTTGAGATTGAATCCTCTGCCTTGGCCTTCGCGGAAGGCCAGAGGATGCGCTTGGGCCTTGCCGACTTCATACGGCTTTAGGGCCCTTCGGCTTCAATATCCGCGCTTCGCGCAACAGCGATGTCCAATTGTTCGGCCCGAGAAAGGCGACAAGCTCGCGGGCCTGCGCGTCGGTGATTCCGGTTTTGTCGACCAAACGGCGAACAACCTCGTCCGTCGCGGCAGGTGGTTTCTCTTGCTTGTCCGTCATTTTCGGATGTCCCTTCCGTGCGCCCCAACGGCCGGCCGCACGCAATGGTTCCTGACCTGAATAAGGATTATCCCGTTGCTCCGCGCCGCTGCGCACTATTGGCCGAAGGTCCCATTCGCGGCGCCGCGATGTTGTGCGAGATTGTCGCAATATAAGCGATTGCTTGAATAATGGTTCGAACGGCTGTCGAGGGGCGGTGTCGTGCCAATTCGCAAGTATCTTGCCGCGAATCTGCGACGGCTGGTCAGCAGCCATGCGTCGGTGGCAGCGGTATGCCGCGGATTGAACATGAACCGCACGCAGTTCGAGCGCTATCTGCAAGGCAAGAGCGTGCCCAACCGGGCCACGGCCAGGCTGATCTGCGCCTATTTCCGCATCGACGAGGATGAATTGTACCGCGCGCCGGAAGTGCCCGCGCCTGGACACAATGCCCTGTTGCCAATCCACCAGGCGCTCTACGAGAACATGGTGCGCGGCCCGGCTCCGGCCATCGCCGGCGGCACCTACTTCACCTACTTCATGGTTCCGGACCGTCCCGACCTTGTCATGCGGTCGGTCACCTTCGTGCGGCGCGAGGCCGAGCTGGTGACCTTCAGGCGCGTCACCCGCTGGGCCGAAGGCCTCCGCCGGAGCGGAGCGCGGGCGCCGGGCTGGCACTATGGCGTGGCGATCTCGCAGCTGAACTGGATCTATTTCGCCGGCATCAACCGCCGCCAGACCGGCGAGCCATCCATCGTTGCCGTGCAGTGGGCGCCGTTCTCGGAGCCGGTCCTGGTCGGCAACGCCTTCGTCCTGACCGGAACGAGGCCGGTCTGCGTAAAGGTCATCATGCGCCGGGAGGTCGGCAGGATCGGCCTGAGGCAGACGTTGCGGATGACCGGGCTCGTCAGCCTCGATGACCCGCGCCTCGACCAGCTTGTGGCCAGCCTTGCGCGCGAAGGCTAGAGTGCCGTCCGAACCAACGGACGTTGACCCGGGTCAACGGACGTTGACCCGGGCTAACAGGGATTCGCGATGCTCAACAGCTTCGACTATGGCGGCAAGGAAGCCGATACCGTGCATGCGCTGGAGGAGGACATCATCTTCGGCCGGCTGGCGCCCGGCACGCGCCTTGTCGAGGATGTCCTTTTGGCCCGCTTCCCGGTCTCGCGCCACACCATCCGCCAGGCGCTGTACCAGCTGGAAAAGCTCGGCATCGTCACGCGCGAGCGCAACAAGGGGGCCATGGTGCGCCGGCTCTCGCCGGAGGAAGTGCGGCAGATCTACGAAGTGCGCGAAATGCTGCAGCGCCAGGCGGCGCTGATGATCCCCTTGCCGGTCACCGAGGTGCTGATCGCGCAATTGGAGGAGATCCACCGCATCTACAGCGGCCATGTCGATGCAGGCTATCTCAGGGGCATCCACGAGGCCAATGACCGCTTCCACCTGACCATGTTCTCGGCCTGCGGCAACGCCTATCTCGTCGCCTCGATCGAACACTATATGCGCCTCAGCCTGCCGGTGCGGGCCAATTCGCTGGCCGACAGGGAAAAGCTCGACATCTCGCGTCAGCACCACGCGATGATGATCCAGGCGCTGAAGCGCCGGGACAATTGGGTGCTGGCGCAGCTGTGCGTCGACCATCTGCAGCCGAGCAAGGTGTTTTATCTCCAGGAGATCGAGACGGCGCCGGCTGGCTGAAGCAACGACCGTCCATCCGTAATGGCGCAAAAGAACAAGGAGATAGTCGCCGAACGCTGTCTCTACCTGACCTTGACGACGACCTTGCCCTTGGCACGCCCCGCTTCGACATAGGCCAATGCCTCGTTGGTCTTCTCGAATGGAAAAGTCCGATCGATGACGGGGCGTATGATGCCGGATTCGATGAGCGACGTGATCTTGCCCAGTTGATCGCCTTGCGCCCACATCAACAGGAAAGAATAGCCGACACCGGCGCGTCTGGCCTTGCTGCGTATGCCGCGGCTCAGCAGGCGCAGGATCAGCTTCAGGACCATGTTCAGCTTCTGCTTTCCCGCAAATTCGGGATCCGGCGGGCCGGAAATGGAGATGAGTTTCCCGCCCGGCTTCAGCACATGCAGGGATTTTTCCAGCGTTTTGGCATCCTGGCTGTTCAGGACGACGTCGTAGCCTTGCAGGATTTTCTCGAAATCGTCTTTCTTGTAGTCGATGACGATATCGGCTCCGAGATCTTTCACCAGATCGGCATTCGCTGCGCTCGCCGTCGTCGCGACGGTCGCGCCGAGATGCTTCGCCAGTTGGATGGCGAAGGTCCCCACTCCGCCCGAGCCGGCCTGGATGAACACCTTCTGGCCCTTCTTCAGCCCGGCTGTCTCCACCAGCACCTGCCAGGCGGTCAGGCCCACCAGCGGAATCGAGGCGGCTTCTTCCATGCTGAGGTTTTTTGGCTTCAGCGCCACATCGGCTTCATCCATGGCGATGGATTGGGCGAACGTGCCGATCCGCCCGTCGCGCGACCGCGCATAGACTTCGTCACCGAGCCTGAATTTGCGGACTTTCGATCCGGCCCGCACGACGATCCCCGCCACGTCGTGGCCCAGGATGAACGGCGGGCGATAGGGCAATATCAGCTTGAACTCCCCGTCCCGAAGCTTGGAATCGAGAAGGTTCACCCCGGCGGCGTGAATTTCGACCAGGACATCATTGTCCCGCAACTCGGGTTCCGGCATCTCGGCGAGCAGCAGGGCGCCCTTCTTTTGATACTTGTCGACAACAAAGGCTTTCATCATGGTCGCTCTCTAAAAATGATTTTCGGTGGCCGGCACGAACGGCCAAGCCGCATGGTGTGGTCGGTCGCCGGACAAGACCGGCGATGTTGCTGTTAAATCCGCGGCTTCGTTCAGACAGGCAGCCGAAATTGCTTGCGCAAGATTTTGTCGAACATCGCTGTCGGCGCGAACCGGCGCAGCATGCTTACCTGCCGCGCTGCCTTGCCGGCGGTGTAGCGCCGCAGCGGATGCCGGTCGGTCGCAGCCCGCAGAACCACCTTCGCCACCACTTCCGGCAGATCGGCCTTGGGCATCACGTCGCGAAGCAATGCCTCGACACCGGCCCGCGCCTCATCATATTCCTTCTTGACGGAATCGGGCTCGAATCCGTTCTGGTCAAAGACGGTGCGCACGAATGCCGGTTCGATGACCGAGACGCGAATATTGAAAGCGCGAACCTCATGGTCGAGCGATTCCGAATAGCCTTCAAGTGCGTGCTTGACGGCTGAATAATGGGCCGAATATGGCGCCGGGACCAGCCCCAGGATCGAGCCGATATTGACGATGCGCCCCTCGCCCAGCCGGCGCATCGACGGCAGCACCGCGTGGGTCATCCGCATGACGCCAAACAGGTTGACGTCGAACAGGGCCTGCGACTGCGAGACCGAGGACTCTTCCGCGCCTCCCAGCAGCCCGATACCGGCATTGTTGACCAACAGGTCTATCCGGCCGGTCTTGCCGAGGACAGTTGAGACAAGGGACGCGACGGACGCGTCGTCGGTCACGTCGCAAACCAGCATCGATATCCCGTTCGAGGCCTGGTTGGATGCCTTGCGGCTGGTGCCGAAGACAGTGAAGCCGGCGCGTGCCAAAATCTCCGCACTGGCCCGGCCAATGCCAGACGAGGCGCCGGTCACGATCGCGGTCTTTCCCGAATTCCGGTTCATTCTGAAGGCTCCAAACGTAAGAGGTCTTGCCTGTGGTCGGCGATTGCATTATGGTTATAATATCACATTATGATCATAATGCAATAGTGAAATGAGAAGGAACCATCATGCGCTATGACAAGGGCCGGAAGGACGCATCACGCAGCCGGATCATGGAGGTCGCTTCGCACCGCTTCCGAGCCGACGGCATCGCCGCGTCCGGATTGGCCAGCATCATGAGCGACGCCGGGATGACGAATGGCGCGTTCTATCCGCACTTCCAGTCAAAGGCCGACCTCGTCCGCGAGAGCATGGCATCGGCACTGGAAACCCAGTCGCAGCAATTGCAGCAGGCACTGGCCTCAGGCGGCCTGGAACTGGCGATGGCGATGTATCTGTCGCCCGAGCACCGGGATCATCCGCAGACCGGCTGTGCGTCCGCCGCGCTGTTGCCGGAAATCGCGCGTCAATTGCCCGAGACGCGCGCCCTCTACACCGAAAAGCTGCTGACCCTGGTGCACCAGTTGGCCAAGGACCTGCCGCCGCGCACGCGCGATCGCGAAGGCGTGGCGTTGGGCGTATTCGCCGCGCTTATCGGCGCCCTTCAATTGGCCCGTGCAGTGGAAGGAACGGATTTGTCGGACCGCATCCTGGCGGCGGGCGCGGATGCGGCGCGTGCGCTGATCCAGCCGCGCCGGGAGGAAGAGGCATCTTAGACATGCGGCCTCAGAATCGGTCTGCCGCAAAGGGCGCAAGGCGACCGGCATCGTCGCGCCCGGCAACCAGATCGCCAATCAGCCGCGACGTGACGGCCGCGAGCGTCAGGCCGAGGCAAGCGGCTGAGACCCGCCATCGGCGACAGCCGGCGCCGGAACGGTGAAACTTTTCGCATGCCGCTCCCGTTGCTTTAGGGATCGCCTCGCGGGCGATCGCAGACCTCCGATCAATGCCCCGCCGGTCCTGCCGGTGGGGCCTTTTTGGGGCTGACGGCGCGGAACAATCCCAGAGCCGGGAAGTTTTGAAATCGCTGGACGCTGCGACGTCCGACCGACCTTCGACGCCGGCCACGGTCCACGGGGGGGGGGGAAGGTTATTTCGTGGCTATTCGACAACAAAATGGGCTTTTGCTTGTGCGTATGAGTGAAAAATCGGAAAGTTTCAAGCCTTCCTATAATATATTCAAGCCTTCATATAATATATTTTAGAAAAATCGAGTTCATTTTGCGCGGAAAATTGGAACTTTTTCCCAAAACCTCTCGTTACACCCTTGATCGTTGCTTAGACGATCACAAAGCAACAGGGAAGGATCCTATTATGAAAATCAAGATGATCTGCCTTGGCGCCATGGCGCTTTCGATGGTCGCCGGCTCGGCTCTCGCCGCATCGGGCGGCAGCGGCACGTCCGCTCTCGACGATCCGGCCAAGATGCAGCCCTTCTACACGGACTCCACCATGAAGAAGATGCGCAGCGATGACGAGTTCACCAAGGCCTGGAAAGCACTGACACCCGAAGACCAGAAGATGATGATGACGGCCTGCGCCGATGAGGTCAAGAACGCCAACCCCACCAACACCCATCCGGAATTCTGCAGCAACGTGAAAAAGATCGGCGGCAGCAAATAGACGATGCCTCCATACCGTTGAAAACAGCCCCGTTCGCGGGGCTGTTTTGTGGACGGCGGATTAGCGGTCGCCGCCGCAAACCCTTGCCGCCCCAACGCCCCCTCGGCGATAATCCGCCGTCTCGCGGAGAACACCGATGTCGCTCAGCCCTTTATTCAATGCCTCGCCCGTCATCCAGCTCCATGCGCTGATCGCCATCGCCGCATTGCTGCTCAGCGCCGCGCAGCTCTGGCGCACCAAGGGCGACCGGCTGCACCGCGCACTTGGCCGCGTCTGGGTGGCGCTGATGGCGACGGTCGCCGGCTCCGGCCTGTTCATCTGGACGATCCGGCTGTGGGGGCCGTTCAGCCCGATCCACCTTCTGTCGCTGCTGGTGCTGGTGATGCTGTGGCGTGGCGTGCGCGCGGCGCGCGGCGGCAACATTGCCGCCCACCGCCGCATCATGCAGGGCACCTACATTTTCGGCCTCATCATCACCGGGCTTTTGACCTTCATTCCCGGCCGCACCATGTATGCCGTCGCCTTCGGCCCGCAGGGCGCGACAGCACAGAAGCTGGCGATTTTCTCCGCTTTGGTTATCCTCGCGGCGGCGGCAGGCCTCTACGCCGCGCGCAGAGCGCGGGTGCCGGGCTGAGTGTCGGTCGGCGAAGCCGCCGCCCTCTCCAATCCTTTCCTTGTTCTGGCCATGTTGCACTGCGAAAAGCATATTGCATTGCGATATCGGCCGACCAGGGCCGCGATGCGGGGCGGGCTTGAAGTAACGAAGGAGCTGTCGTGGCGGCATCGTTTCGGCCTGATATACAAGGATTGCGCGCGCTGGCGGTCGGCGGCGTCGTGGCCTATCATTTCGGCCTCTCGGCCCTCCCCGGCGGCTTTGCCGGCGTCGACATCTTCTTCGTCATCTCCGGCTGGCTGATCACCACGCACCTTATGGGCGAGATCACCGAGACCGGCCGGCTTGACCTCTGGCGCTTCTATGCGCGGCGCGCCCGGCGTCTCTTGCCGGCGGCCCTGTTCGTGATCCTGGCGACGCTTGGCCTCGGCTATTTCATCCTGGCGCCGCAGGAGCAGGCGCTCTATTCGCGCGGCGCCATGTTCGCCTCGGCCTATGCCATCAATCTGTGGCTGCTGCGCTGGTCGTTCGATTATTTCGCCGCGGACGCCTTGAGCAATCCCTTCATCCACTTCTGGTCGCTGTCGGTGGAGGAGCAGTTCTATCTCGTCTGGCCGGCGCTGCTGCTCTTCGCCGCCTGGCTGCGCCCGGGTCGGCGCATGGCTGTCGTGGTGATCGGCGTCGTCGGCCTCGCCTCCTTCGCCGCCTGCCTGTGGCTGACCAGCCTGTCGCCGGCCTGGGCCTTCTACTTCTCGCCGCTGCGCGCCTGGGAGTTCGCCGCCGGCGGCCTGGCGACGCTGGCCCCGGCGGCCTTGTGGCAACGGCGGCCATGGCTGCGAACAGCGCAGGGCTGGCTCGGCCTGGCGCTGATCGCGACGGCCTATCTCTGCTTGAGCGAAGACCTGCCCTTCCCCGGCTGGTACGCGCTGCTCCCGGTCGTTGGCACGGTGCTGGTGCTGCTGAGCGGCGCGGGCGAAAAGCACGACCAGCAGGCAGCGGGCCCGGCCCGTTGGCAGTCCCTGACGCCCGCCTCCGCGCTGTCGCTGCCGCCTCTGCAATGGGTCGGCACGCTCTCCTATTCTCTCTATCTCTGGCACTGGCCGGTCATCGTCTATGCCGGCATGTTGGTGCCGGATCTCAGCGTCGTCCAGCGCCTCGGCTGCGGCGCGCTGTCATTGGCGCTGGCATTCCTCACCTATCATTTGATCGAGAACCCGGCGCGGCGCGGCGGCTGGCTGACGGCGGGCGCGCGTGCGGTTCGTTTTGCCGCAATTCCCCAGGGAAAACCGCTTCACACTTTTCCCGGAATTGCTCTGGTTCCCGCGCTGGCGCTGACCGGCGTGGGCGTGGCGGCGGCCTATGCAAATGCGCATCTGGCGACGCGCAACATCGACCTCGCCCAGCGCGGCATCGAACAGGCCGCCGAACAGCCCTCCATCGCGCGTGCCGTGGACAAGAACTGCCTGCTCGACTTCCACACGGTGAAGCCGAAACCCTGCACCTTCGGCCCGGCAGATGCCGCCCACACCATCGTGCTGTTCGGCGATTCGCATGCCGACCATTGGTCGACCCCGCTGGTCGAGGCTGCCAGGCGCAACGACACCAAGGTGATCACTTATCTCAAATCCTCGTGCCGCGCCTCGCGTCTGTCGACCTTCAACACCGTGCTGAAGCGCGACTACACCGAATGCGACGCCTGGCGCGAACAGGCGATCGCCGACATCATCCGCCGCAAGCCGCGCCTTGTGGTGATCTCGGAATTCTCAATCGGCAATCTGACGCGCGACATGCCCGCCGCCGGCCGCAAGGCCGAGACGGCGCGCTGGCAGGCCGGCCTGCGCTCCACACTGCATGCCTTCAGCCAGGCCGGCGTCGAGACCGCCGTCATCCGCGACACGCCGATCGGCGACAGTTTCGCCGATTCCTGCGTGGCGCGCGCCCTGTGGTGGCGCGAGGCGCCCTCGCGCTGCGACACGCCGCGGGCGCAAGCCGCCAATGACGGCGCGGCGGCGCAAGAGCGCGCCGTGGTCAAGAGCGTGCCCGACACGCGCTATGTCGACCTCACCGACCGCTTCTGCGGCCCCACACAGTGCCACGTGTTCATATCAGGCAAACTGGCATTCCGCGACCGGCATCATCTGGCGACGGCGTTTGCCGAGACCTTGGAGGGGCCGCTGGAGAAGGCGCTGTTCTAGAGCAATTCTCCGTTCGGAATTTCAAGAAAAACAAAGAGATAGAGCGGGTCGGCCTTTCCATGAACGATAACCCGCTCCAATGCATGTCGTGCAAAAGTGGATCCAGCTTCAACGCGGCGCACCTTAGGTTTGAGGTCGAGACAGCGGCGTCTGACCGCAACAGCCCGACGATTTGGCCCGGCAGCGCATTGACGAGGCGGCGGTCGAAGCCTTAAGCCCGCGCTCACCCGGCCCCGCGCAGAAGAGAAAGACATGACAGACCCGATCGTGAGAGACAGCAACGGCAGCCAGTTGAACGAGGGGGACTCCGTGACCCTGATCAAGGACCTGAAGGTCAAGGGCACATCGGAGACGATCAAGCGGGGCACGCTGGTGAAGAACATCCGCCTTACCGGCAATCCAGGCGAGATCGAATGCAACACCAAGCAGGTGAAGGGCCTGGTGCTGAAAACCGAATTCCTGAAAAAGGCGTGAGCCGAGTTGCGGGGGCGCTAAGTCGGCGCCCTGGCAGACCCGGATTGGCCCTGCGGCCCCAAGGGCGGGACCTGCCCGTTGGCCAGCCTATCCCGACGACGCGCTCGATCCAGCGCATTCCCCCGCCTGTCGCCGTCACCGTGAGAAACATTGGTTTACCGGCTTCATGGGAACAGGGCCGCGCCGGCGGCGTTTATTAGACAGACCTTGAAGAGGAGGTTGTCATGAAGAAACTCTTGCTCGCATCCGTGATCGCGATTGCTTCGGCCGTGTCGGTGATAGCACCGGCGAATGCCGCCAGCATCACGCTTGGCATCGGCAACGGCTATGACGACGACTATTATGTTCCCAGATATCGTCATCATCATCGCGACTACAACGACGACGGCTACTATGGCCGATACAGTATGTATGACGAAGGCTACCGGCCGCGTTACTACGGCATGTACCATCGACGTTACTACGGCATGTACCATCGCCGCTGTCACACCGAGGTGATCAGGCACTGGCGTCACCACCATCGCGTCATCGAAACAGTCCGCGTCTGCAGGAACTGACTTGCGACTAGATCCGGCTGGCACCATGCCGGCCGGATTGCCCTTTGACATTCGCTTGCGCATCGCTCCCGGATGACAGCGCCGCTATCCGCGCCCCATCATCATCCCATAATGCACCGCCAGCAGGTCGAGCCCCACCTTCAACAGCTTCGTCACCACATCGCGCCCCTCGCCCGTCTGCTCCGCCAGGCTCTTGATCGAGCCGCCCGCGCAGCAGACTTGCCGCACCACCGCCACGACCTCCCAATGCCCCAGCGCCCTTGTGGCGGCGGCATGCGCGCGGCCGGCGTCGAGCACGCTGTCAGCGATGCCGCCGCCATGGCGGCCGCTATCGACGCGCTCGCTCCAGCGCATCGGCTTCACGCTCGCCTGCTGGCTGCACTGGAAATCCTCGCGGTAGCGCTGGCCGGCCTCGCGCTGCTGGCGCGACAGCGAGGTGATGCCGACGAGCGGGTCGACATTGCGCACCCGCACGATGCCGCCGGTGGACGTGTAGCCGTCATTCGACACCTCGTAGACGCGCCGCGCCTCAGCCGTGCCGGCGGCCAGCCGCTTGCGGCCGAAGGCGTCGTCGCTAAGCGCGAAATCATGGCCGAGCTCGCGACGTATGCGCACTTGCTCTGCCTCGCCCTTCGGCAATTTCGGCGCCTGCGGTTTGGCGGCTTTGGCTTTTTTGGGCATGGAGTGGCTCCTTGGGTTTGGGGTGTGGTGTTTTTGGAAAGGTCGGCGGGGCAGCGCCCCCCTCTGCCCTGCCAGGCATCTCCCCCACGAGGGGGAGATCAGATGTCGTGTCGGCTTTCGCCAATCATCAGCGTTGCAGGAAGGCGGCGCCGGCGACGCTGCCAATCTCCCCACCCGTGGGGGAGATGGCCGGCAGGCCAGAGGGGGGCGCTGTCCCACCGACCTGTCTGATCATCCCGTCACCAGATTCGCGGGCGCTTGCGCCGCCCGCCGCGCCATCAACTCGCGCATCGTTTTCCGCTCCCGCACTTCGATGCAGAGCTGCGCGCTGGACGGGCAGAACTGGGCGTTGCCGCTCCTCACCTCGCCGCGCACGAAGCGCTGGATGGCGGCCTGCAGATCGGCAAGCTCGGCGTCGCGCACCGCGCCGAGATAGCCGCGCATCTGCATCTCGACGTCAGTCAGGGCGGATTGCGGGAAGCATGAGAACATCGCGGCCAGCGCCTTCGTCGCCTGCTGCAGTTCGGCTGCGGTCATGGCTGCGGATCTCCTCGATGATGGCGTTGGCGGCGTCGGCATGGGTTCTCGGCCGCTGCCAGCCGGGCGGTTTCTTGGAACTGGCCGCGCGCGATGAAGAACGCTGCGCACCGTCGCGACAGAACGGCTCTCGCGGTCCTTGCGCCGAAACATGCCGGTTGTTTTCGCCTGAAAAAGCGGAAGCTTTTTCACTCTGGTTTCTGGAGTCTGGAGAATGCCGCGGCAAAGCGCCGGCACTTGCCGCCCCATGCGCCTTTGTTTTCAAGGCGGTGACGGCACCGCCGCGTGCGCCGGCGGCGGCCCTCGCCTCGCTTTTGACCTGCGCCTTGTGCAATTCCCTGGTCAGCCTCTTGTGGCCGATCTCGCCCGCCTGGCGCTCGAAGAAACCCAACAGATCGGCGCTGATGGCGCGCCATCTTTTCAGGGAAAGGCGCGCGACCCGCGCGAGCTTGGCGTCGTCATCGGGCAGCCGGCCGCCGGCGTTCCACATCGCCATCAGGATGAGCATGTAGGCACCGATCTGCTCGGTGGAGAGTTGCAAGGTGTCGCCGACGAAATCGGAGACGTAGAGCTGCATGAAGGGCCGCTCGCTCATACCATGCCTGCACGCAAGCTAATGGAACCAGCCGCCGGCCCGCACGTTATGACGCGTCGATGCAAAGGGGAGGTTTGCCGATGACGGCGTTCATGCCGATTACGCTGCGCTTTTGCAACAACAAGACCATGCTGGTCGGCTCGGTGGCCGACGCCGAAACGGCATTGCGACAGCAATGGCCCGACAAGACCGCACCCGCCTACATCGATGCCGCAAGGCTGGTCCGCCTGGCGGTCGAGGGCAGTTGCTGCCCGCGTACCGCCTTCGAGGCCTTCAGCAAGGCCGCCAGGCAACAGGGCATCTTGGTGGTGAAGCCGAGAAGCCGCGCGCATGACTGGCTCGACGCCGCCGCCGGCCCGTGACGCCGGGGCGATGCAACCGCGTGGCGGCCTTGCGCGTTTATAAGCGCGGGCTTTATAGTCTCGCTGAGATCGAAGGTGAACGCCGTGGGTACGCTGAAAACCGGAGTGCCGCTCAAAGTAAGCCTGGAAGGACATGTCGAGGAGATCGACAGCGTCAGCGATGCCGCCGATTTCCTGCAGCGCTGGCCGATCGAGCGGCGCGGTCACGTCTACCGCAGCGCGCTCAACGCCTGCAGTGCCGCGATCGCCGCGCAGATCTCCGAATCCGACGCGATTAAGGTGTTCACCGGCTTTGCCCGCGTCTCCGGCATCCTGGTTGCCGAAGGCGGCCCGGCCATGCGGCTCGAGGCACGCAGCGTCCAAAGCCGCATGCCCAAGCAGGGCCGGCAGATACCGAAATAGGCTCACTGGCAAACCCGCCGCTGAAACCGCGCCTGGTGGTAGCCGCAGTAGCTTTTCTGCGCTTTCGTTCGCATGCCGCAGCACAGCATGTCGGCGCCGGGCCGGCCGCCCGGCGCGTCGTTCTCCGGATCCTCTTCCAGGGTGAGATCGAGCGGCGCACGGCAGCGGTCGAAGAGGCAGTCTGCGAAGCGCATCGCCACGCCATGCGGCTGGCGGCCGACCGGTGCGCGCTGCGGCGCCGGCACCTGTAGACGGTAGGCCTCGCCATCGGCGATCAGCACGCCCACCTCGCGCACGAACAGGCGCGGCGGCAGCCACGCCGGCGAGGATTCGCGCCTGGTCCGCGCCTTGTTCTTGCGCGCGTCCCCGGCGGCATGGACGCCGGCGCGTTGTTGCGCCACTGCCTTGCCGCTGGGCTTGCCCTTTGCCTGCTTTGCGGCCGCCGGCTTGCATATTGCTTGCTCGCCGGCGGCTTGTCTCGCGGCCGGCGGCATCCCACGGCCATTGGCAAAGCCGATCGCGCCCAGCATGGCGTTGCGGTGGACGATGCCGATGATGGCGTTGCGTGACACCGGGCTGTCGCGCAGCGCGCTGAACGCCGCCGCGATCCTCGAGGCCGAAAGCCCCTCCTCCAGCCAGCGGGCGATCTCTTGCAGTTCGACGTCGCTGTAGCTTGCCATCTCCAGGCTCCATCCAGGGGTCCGCCTTCGGCAGCGCTCGAGAGCGCGCCGTCGGCCAGGCGTCAGGGTTCGGGCCCGGTCCGGGCCACGGTCAGGGTGTTCGGTGCGAAAGCCGGCTCGCGGGCCGGATCAGCCGGAGCGGATCGCGTGCCCGGCGGCCAGGCGCGCCAGCCGCGCCCCGGTGGTATTCCTGTCGGGAGCGGAAACCGCCCTGCCCGTCATCGGTTCGAGCAGGATGACGGTGCCGTCCTGCGTGCTGATGCAGGAGCGCGCATAAGGACCGGCGGACAAAACGGGCCGGTCGAATTGGGGGCCGGAGCCGAGGGGAGCGGCGGCTCCGGCCGTTCCGGCCGCCGGGGACGGGCGGGCCGGACCCGAGGCATCAAGGCGCTCGGGCTTCGCCTCGGCCGGGGAGGAGGACGGCCGGGACGGAAGGGCGGCGACATCGGTCGCCTTGTTTGCCTCGCGTGAGGCCGGCGCTACCGCGCCATGAAAGCTGGACAGGTTTTGCATGGCCGGATATAAGCATAACTCAAAAATATATGCAAGCCATTCTTTCATAGACGAGAGCCGCTTTCATCGCTCACATGGGTGCCATGGCCAAAACGGAACTGTCGATCAAGGTCGGGGCGGCGATACGCCAGGCGCGCAAGCAGCGCGGCCTGGTCATGCGCCACATTGCCGAGCACAACGACACCGATGTCGCCGCCGTCGGCAATTGGGAAACCGGCCGCAACCTGCCCAAGACCGAGAACCTTCTGAAGACCGCCGCCTTCCTGCGCGTCGACCCCGTCGCGCTCGGCCAGGGGCAGGTCGTCTTCCTCGACGATGCCGGCCCGGTGGCCGACGCCGAGATCGTCACCGATGCCGGCCCGATGCCCGCCGGCTCAATGGATATCGAGGTGCTGGGCGCCGCGGTCGGCGGCGATGACGGCGACTTCACCTTCAACGGCGAGCCCGCCGGCTATGTCCAGCGCCCGCCGGGCGTGCGCAACCTGCCGAAAGTCTTCGCGCTGCATGTGCTGAGCGACTCCATGGTGCCACGCTACGAACCCGGCGACCTCATCTATTGCGGCGGCCGCGACGCGATCCCCGGCGACCATGTGGTGATCGAGACGTTCCCGGAAGAAAACGAGCGCAACGGCAAGGCCTTCATCAAGAAACTGGTCAAGCGCACGGCGGGCGAGCTGGTGGTCGAGCAGTACAATCCGCCCAAGACGCTGACCTTCAACCGCTATGCGATCAAGCATGTCTGGCGGGTCATCCCGCTGAAGGAATTGCTGGGATATTAGGCCCTTTTTCCTTCTCCCCTTGTGGGAGAAGGAAGAACCAGCCCCCTCAAGCCCGCTTCGCCCCCTCCACCAGCACCTCGCGCTCGCTCAGCATCTGCGCTTCGCTGCGCACGCGCTGGCGCTCGTCGAGGAAGGCCGCCTGGATCGAGATCGCCGTGCCCGGCAGCCCGTCGGCGCGGCAGGCCGAGCAGACGATGCGGCCAGAAAGCTCCGCCAGCGGCGTGCTGCCCGTCACCCCGAAACGCCGGAGTTCATCCGGTTTCCACCATCTGTTGCGGCCGCAATCGGCGCACTCGACCGATATCGAGACGACATGCGCGATGACTGGTTTCCTGCCCGGCAATGCCATTGCCACTCCACCCCATTTGTTCCTGATTTGTTCGCATAATCCTGCGTTTTAGCCCTGGAGTCGAGTCGCAGTTTTAACACTTTCCCAAAAGTTTCCCTTTTATCAATTTTTGAGTTATGCTTCCAAAAACTCACAAACGTGAGTCGCCTGCCGCACCAGACCCGGGAGCAATGATGGATGCCGCCGATTTCGCCCGCGCCTGCGGTTACACCGGCGACAGCCCTGCTCTGCTTGAAGCCTTCGAGGCGATCCGCCGCAACGGCATCGCGCAGGCCCGCCAGGAGCATTTCCGGCGCAAGGCCGTCATCGACGAGTTGAAACAATCCGAACCGCTGTTCCTGGCGGCGATCGGCCCGGCGCTGTCGGCGCAGGAGGCCATCGAGGACACTGCCCGTTTCATCGCCTGCTGGCGCAACATGCCGCGCTGGCGCCAGGAACGGCGCCTGCCCGACCTCGTCCGGGCGAGGCAGCAGCGTCTCGTGGCCCGCTTCTTCCGCCGCCACGGCCATCGCCTGTGGGCGCGCGAAGCGGCCTGAAGACCGGCCATGTTGGACCAGCCATTTGCGGGTTCCAATCGGTTCTGTTTCTTTCTAGATTGTGCGTGGGTGGCTGTTCGACGTGCATGATTTGGAATGTTCAGGACTGCCCGCTCAAAAGTTCAAACCTGGATCACGGCCGGCGCGGGGACCATCGCGGCGCTGTTCGTTGCCGGTCTGATGGGCGCTTTCGGCGCCCTGCCCGCCCACGCTCCGCCGCAATTGCCGCTTGATGCCGCCATCGATGCCGGGCGCTGGCGCGTCCAGCCGGTGCGCGCCTATGTCAGCCACGCCAGAACCTATGGCGTGCTCTTGAAGCCCGGCCAGAAGGCGCTGGTGCTGGAGGCCGACATGACCAACCGCACCGCGCAATCCGATAAGGCCTATTTCGATGTCTTCAAGCCGGACGGCATCACCTTGCCCGACCCCATGCCGACGATCGCGCTAATCCGTGATTCGACGCTGACGCCGGAACTGCATCCCGGCATGACCGAGCGCATGGCCTATGTCTGGCCGCTGGCCGGCGACGCCGCTGTCCCGGCCAGCTTGAGCTTCGGCGTCACCGCCGAGATCTTCAAGCCGCGCGACAACCTCTACGGCATGCCCGGCTGGTTCAATCCCTACCGGCTCGGCACCATCGCCTTGCCGGTCGCCGACGTGCCGGCGCCGGGAACCGGCTCATGAGAATCCGCATCCTCGGCAATCTCGTCATCCTCGCCAGCACCGTAGCGCTGAGCTACGGCATGCAGGTGTCGAAACCACATTATGCCGACCTCACCGCGCCGATCCCGGTCGATGGCGCCATGCGCGACACCGTGCGCGCGCGCAGCTTCGATGTCCGGCTCGACAAGGTCGTCTTTGCCCGCGCCCTGAAAACCAACCAGTTCGGCCAGGAAAGGTCTTTGACCACCAGCGGCCTGTGGGCGGTGGTATCGACCAATCTCACCGCCACCGCCGCCTCCACAACGGTTGCCGAGGGCACCTGGCAAGGCCCGACCGGGCTGCGCTACCACCAGACGGAGCGGCTCGGCTACCGCCAGGACATGCCGCCGCATGGCGTCGATCCGGGCCTGGAGAAGCGCGGCCTGTTCGTGTTCGAAATACCGCCCGACCAGATCCGCGGCGCCAGCCTGCTGATAGCAGCGCGCCAGTTCGCCCCGCTCGACGCCCAGGCGCGCATCAGCCTCGATGGGGTGCCGACAAGCGCCGACGGCCAGCCGGCGGATGTGCTGCCGGAATTCGACTTGGATGCCCCGCAGGCCCAGACACTTCAAGGCAAGTCATGAGCGCCGTTTCTACCGGACCGATCGCCGGCGAAGACCGGCAGCCCGAGAAAAAATGGCGGCGGCGCAGCCTTGTGGCGCTTGCCATCCTGCTGCCGCTGACGCTGGCCGAGACCAGCTATGACAGCCTGCGCGAATGGCTGCATGGCGAGGACCTCATCGCCCGGGATGTCGATTTCGGCCAGGCCGTGCCGTTCGGCGGCAGCGACTGGAAACTGGCCGATCTGCGCGGCGGCAAGGCCGGCCGCCTGCCCGACCACGCCTTCGCCGTCATCGCCACGTTCTCGGTCAAGATAGGTGACCCCGACCTGCAAAAGCAGTGGCTGGGCTGCAAGCTGATGCTGACCGACGCCGCCGGGCGCCGCTGGCTGCCGGATGCCATCAGCGGCGTCAGCCTGCCGGCGGGCGTGATGAGCTGCACCTCGGCGATCTTCTCCAGCGCCAGGAAGGGCGACACCATCACCATCGGCGACACTTTTATTGTGCCGGAGGATGCGGTGAAAACGATCCGCCCGGCGGTCGGGCTGGGCAGCGAGCGGCCCTGGTTTCTGCGCTTCCAGGGGCCGCCGAAATAGCTACTTTCTCCCCGTCACTATACGGGGAGTTGAGAAGCGGTCCGCGAAGCGGACGAAAAGCCAATTGCTTGGCTTTTCGAGTGACGAACGCCCGGCAGGGCAATGAGGGGCAGCGCCAACGCTCCGGTAAGTGGCTGATTTGCCCAACGTCGCGGTCAGCACCGGCTTTGCGTATCCAAGCCCAATTCTTTCACGTCAGCGCCGCCCCTCATCCGCCTGTCGGCACCTTCTCCCCGTGAACGGGGCGAAGGGAACTCAGCGAAAACGCCGTCTCCAGCACCGCGGCCAGAAAGCATATCCTGATCGGCTCGATCAAAATGCCGGTGGAGGAATCCTGGAACGGGCTGCCGAACAGCAGCGTCACCCCGTGCGAGAAAATCTGCCAGACATCGAGTTCGTGCGGCCCGATCAGCCGCGTCGCGCCGAGCCACAGCCAGGCGGCGCTCCAGTCAATGAGGCGATAGCCGACGATCAGCGTGCACAGAAGCAGCAGGCTGGAACTCACCGTCAGCCGCACGCCATTGGCGATTGGCAGATAGCGCGAGCGGTAGCCGGCGATGAAATGCTCGACGAAGTCGCGCAGGAATTTCGGCAGGCCGGCATAGCGCGCGCCGAAGCGCTCCACCCGGTCGTGCACGCGCATCAGGGCAGCATCTTCGCGCACGTCATAGCCGTAGATCAGCGCCGCCATGACCAGCCAGATCAGCGGCAGGAGCATGTAGAAGAACAGGTTGACGGCCACCGTCGAGGGCGCGATCGAGGTGATTTCGACCGGCACCATCGGGGCCGCATTCGCCACCGGCACCGGGCTCGCCAGCCCGTCGGCGGTGGCCTGCAGCACCGACCAGAAGGAGCGGCTCATCAGCCATTGCAGCGCCGTGTCCTTCCAGCGGCTGATCACATAGAGACCGACGAAGATCCAGTTGGTCTCGCAGATCACCACCACGATCTGCCAGAACGAGGCGGTCTTGGTTTTCGTCTGCATGAACTTGGCCAGCCGGCGGATCAGCCAGGACACCGCCACCGAGATCAGCAGCCAGCGCGAATCCAGCACGTCGAGCACATTTCCGGCCTGGCCGAAATCGGCCTGGTCGAGCGTGGCGCGCGAATATTGCCGCACGATATCGCCGAGAAACCCCCAGGCCGCGTAATAGGCGAAGAAAGGCAGCAGCGCGATGGTGATCATGCGCACCAGCCGCGAGCCGCGCCGGTCGGCAGTGTCCTGTTGCTTCGCGGCCTTGTCGGCGCCGCGCTGCGCGGCCAAGAGATGCGGCAGCCCGGGGCGCAGCACATGGAACATCGCCACCGTCACCACCAGCTGCGCCAGCGCCACCAGCGTCAGCATGGCGAGCCCGGCGAAATGATTGGCGAGCGCCACTTTCGCCGCCAGCTGCAGCAGGAGATCGCCGGCCAGCACCCCGGCCAGCACCAGCGCGACAAGCTGCGGCCAGAAGCGCCGCAGCAGCGAAAAACTCAAGCTGATCGGCCTGATGATATCGGCAAACATGAGGTCTCTCACGATGCCACCCGCCCCAGGCCTTTCTAGCAAGGCCCGATCGTTTTGCAACCGGGCCGGGAAATGGATGGTCGTGCTGCGGTTTGATCAGGCCAGGCAGTTGGTGCCGGGTTCGGAGCGGATTATCGAGGAGCAGTTGCCGGGGTGAAAGTGCTGGTGCGAGGCGCCCCCTCTGTCCGGCAGCACAGAGGGGGTGAGCGCAGACCTCTTGCCCTTACCGCCGCACCCGCGACTTCAGCCACCGGTCAAACGCCACCGCCAGGATCAGGATGAGCCCGATCACGATGCTTTGCGTGTAGGACGAGACATTGTTGAACTGCAGCCCGTTCTGCAGCACACCGATGAGCGCTGCGCCCACCACCGTACCGCCGACCGAGCCGATGCCGCCGAACAGCGAGGTGCCGCCGATGACGACGGCGGAGATGACCGTCAGCTCGTAGCCGATGCCGGCGACCGCTTCCGAGGAATTGAGCCGCGCCGACAGCACGAAGGCGGCAAGCCCGGCGAAGAAGCCGACGATGACATAGACCGAGACAAGGATTCGGTCGACGCGCAGGCCCGAGAGCCGTGCCGCCTCTGCATTGCCGCCGACGGCGTAGACGGCGCGTCCGTAGCGCGTGTAGCGCAGCACGATGTGGCACAGGATCGCGGCGATGGCGAAGATGATGGCCGGCACCGGCACCGGGCCGATCAGCCCCGTGCCGAACCAGCGCATCGAGGCGTCGAAACCGGAGATCGGGCCGCCATTGGAGATGGTCAGCGTCAGCCCGCGAAACACCGTCAGCCCGCCCAGCGTGACGACGAAGGGCGGCACTTTCAGTCGGGTGATGGCAAGCCCCTGCACGCCGCCGGCGGCGGCGCCGACGATGACGGCGGCGAGCAGCGCCGCGAACCAGCCATAGCCCTGCGTGCCTGAGGTCGACAGCGACAGCGTGTTGGCCGCACCGCCCTTGGCGACGACGGCGGCGACCATGCCGCAGAAGGCCAGCAGCGAGCCAACCGACAGGTCGATGCCGGCGGTGAGGATGACGAAGGTCATGCCGAGCGCGATCAGCCCGGTGATCGAGATCTGCCGCGTGATGTTGAACAGATTGATCGGGTCGATGAAGCTCGGCTTCAGCACCGTGAAGACGACGACCAGCGCCGCCAGGAACAGCAGCGGCCCGAAACTCATCAGCAACCGCGCGATCGTCGCGCCGCCGCGCTGGCTCTGCTCTTCGGCGATGCTCATCGTGCCTGATCCTCCGCATCCTGCCCAAGCGCATCTTGGCTGTCGAGCGCCATCAGTTCCATCAGTTTTTCCTCGTTTGCCTCGACGCCCGGCATCTCACCGGTGATGCGGCCCCGGCGCATGGTGACGATGCGGTCCGACACCGCCAGCACTTCGGGCAGCTCGGACGAGATCATCATCACCGCGATGCCGCGCGCCGCCAGTTGCACCAGGATCTGATGCACCTCCGCCTTGGCGCCGACATCGACGCCGCGCGTCGGCTCGTCGACGATCAGCACTTTCGGGTCACGCGCCAGCCAGCGCGCCAGGATGACCTTCTGCTGGTTGCCGCCCGACAGGCCCTCGATGGCCTGCTCGGCCGAGGCCATCCGGATCGACAGCATTTTCCTGAAACCCGACAGCGCGTCGCGCTCGCGCCGCTCGGCCATGAAGCCGAAGCCGTTGCTGAACGTGCCGAGCGAAGCGACGGAGAAATTGGGCAGGATGCCGAGCGCGGCAAAGATCGCTTGGTGCTTGCGGTCCTCCGGCACCAGGCCGATGCCGAGCGCGATGGCATCCGCCGGTGAGGCCGGCGCGATCTGTTTGCCGTCGAGCATGATGGTTCCGGCGGCGATGCGGTCGGCGCCGAAAATGGCGCGCGCCAGCTCCGTGCGGCCCGAGCCGACAAGCCCGGCGACGCCGAGGATTTCGCCGGCCTTGAGATCGATGTCGACGCCGTCGAGCACGATGGCGTGCGGCGCCTCGGGGTCGCGCACGGTGCGCAGGCCGCGCACCGACAGCACGACATCGCCGGCCACCGCGCGCTGCACCGGCCGTGCATAGAGTTCGGAGGCGGCGCGGCCGACCATCTTCTCGATGATCCGCGGCAACTGGATCGGTCGTCCCTTGTCGCGGTCGAGATGCCCGGCCAGCCGGCCGTCGCGCAGCACCGTCATGCGGTCGCAGATGGCGGAAGCCTCCTCCAGCCGGTGGGTGACGAACATGATGGCGACCTTGTCCTGGCGCAGCCGGCCCATGATCGACAACAGACGCTGCACCTCGGTCTCGGTCAGCGCCGATGTCGGCTCGTCCATGATGATCAGCCGGCTCTTGAGCGACAGGGCGCGGGCGATCTCGACCAGTTGCTGCTCGGCCACCGACAGCGCCGAGACCGGCGTCATCGGATCGATGGAGAGGCCGACGCGGGCGATGATGTCGCGGGAATCCTGTTCCATGCGCCGCCAGCTCACCAGCCCCAGTGGCCCGACCGGCGCGCGGCCGATGAAAATATTCTCCGCCACCGTCAGCGTCGGGATCAGGCTGAGTTCCTGGTAGATGGTGACGATGCCGAGCCGCTTGGCATCCTGCGGGTTGGACGGCGCGTATTCGGCGCCGTCGAAAATGATGCGCCCGCTGGACGGCGGCATGACGCCCGACAGGATTTTGAGCAGCGTCGATTTTCCCGCGCCGTTCTCGCCGAGCAGGCCGAGGATTTCGCCGGGGCGGATGTCGAGCGAGACGTCGCTCAGCGCGGTCACGCCGGCGAAATGCTTGGTGACGCCCTCGACGGCAAGCAGGACAGGCGCGGCTTCAGCTGGCAAGGGTTGCTCCCGTATTGCGGTAAGTGGCGGGAGCGCGCCCGCCTTCGGCGCGCTGTCCCGCCAGCCTTGCCAATGAGCCTGTCTCCGCCAAGTTCTACTTCGTCTCGCTCAACCTCTCGGCCTTGTCGAGATTGTCCTTGCCGATGACGATCGGCGTCAAAAGCACCAGCTTCTCCTTCGGCTCGGTCTTGTTCTTGGCGTAGGCGACAGCGATCTGCACGGCGGTGCGCGACTGCTGGCCCGGGAACTGTTCGACCGTGCCGGCGAGCTTGCCGTCGCGCACGGCAACCAGCGCTTCCGGCAGCGCGTCGAAGCCGTAGATCTTGACGTCGGTGAAGTTGCGCGCCGCGCAGGCTTCGAGCGCACCGAGCGCCATGTCGTCATTGGCGCAGATGATGGCGTCCGGCTTGCCATTGGCGGCGAGCCCGGCTTCCGTCACCGACAGCGCCTCGGCGCGGGCGAAGTTGGCGGTCTGCTCGAAGATGATCTGGTACTTGTCCTTCAAGGGATCGAGCACATTGTGCACGCCCTTGTTGCGGTCGATCGCCGGACCGGCACCCGGCTGGCCCTGCAGATGGAACAGCTTGGCGCCGTTGGGGAACGCCGCCACCATGGCCTGCGCCTCCGCCTCGCCGCCCTTGACATTGTCGGCGCCGACATGGGCGAGAATGCCCTGGACACCGTCGACGCGGCGGTCGATCGTCACCACGGGAACACCAGCCTTGACCGCTTCCTCGATGGCCGGCGCCAGCGCGTTGACGTCGAGCGGCGAAATCACGATGGCGTTGACCTTCTGCACCAGCGCCGCCTCGATGTCGGCGGTCTGCTTGGTGGCCGAATTCTGTCCGTCGCTTTCGGTCAGGTTGACGCCCTGGGCCTGCGCTTCGGCCTTGATCTCGTTCAGCATGTGCACGAAGAACGGAAAGCCGAGATTGGGCACCGAACCCAGTATGGTCAGCTTATCCTCGGCGAACGCCGAACGTGCGGCCAGCATCATGGCGCCCGCGGCCACGGACGTCATCAGGAATTCACGTCTGTTCATGGTTGATCTCCTCCACAAGAACGCACGCCCCGGAAACCGGGACGGTTTCAGGAAGGATCATGCGTCGGTTCAAAGTGTTGGAGCATCCTCCTTGCGCGGGACAGCGCATGCCGCTCCAGCTGATCGCCGTGCAAAAACCGCCTCCCATCGGCATCAGCCAGGGGATGCTAACCCAGGGTCAACCATTTGTGCAACATCGATATAACAGTGCTTTCAGTGAATTATCGGAATTGTCGGAATTTTGGCCAAACCGACCTGCCCGGCTTCCATTCCGGGGCCGCGGCCCTAGTTTGACCCCCGAACCATTCCTGAAGCTCAGTCCTTCCCGAAAATCAGTCCATCCCTGGAGAAACCATGAAGCCGCACGTCATCTGCCATATGCTCGCCTCGCTCGACGGCGGTCTTCATCCGAGCCGCTACACCGCGAGCCCCGACGGAACCCGCGCCGAGTGGTCAGGCCTCTATGAGCAGATCCACGGCGATCTCCAGGGCGACGCCTGGATCGTCGGCCGCGTCACCATGGCCGAGATGAGCAAGGCCGGCGCGCACCCGCCGGCGCAGATCGGCAAGGTCGAGCGGCCGCATCATTTCGCGCAACGCGACGCGGGCACCTATGCCGTGGCGCTCGATGCCTCCGGCAGGCTCCATTTCGCCAGGCCGGATGTCGGCGGCGACCATGTCGTGGTGCTGCTTGGGCGTGACGTCTCCGACAGCCATCTGGCCGAGCTCGCCGCCGACGGCGTGTCCTATATCGTGTCGGAAACGGCCGAGATCGATCTCGCCGCCGTGCTCGAAGTGCTCGGGCGGGAACTCGCAATCCGCCGGCTGCTGCTCGAAGGCGGCGCCGGCATCAACGGTTCCTTCTTCGCGGCAGGGCTTGTCGATGAACTCAGCCTTCTGGTCGCGGGGGGGGGGGCGGGGGGGGCGGGGGGGGG
>NZ_VFTA01000052.1:0-34417 GCF_007003935.1 Mesorhizobium sp. WSM4310 | reverse complement strand
GGCTTCCATCCTTCGAAAGCCCGGCTTCCAAGTCAATTCTGCTTAGTCAAGCTGTCCGCTCCGAGGGGCGCACTCCATTTCCCGGGAAAAGCGCATAGCGCTTCCCTTGGGAATTGCGTCAATACAAAGAGTTAGAGCGATTCGTCGTTTCCATGAAACGGTGAAACGCTCTAGGCCTTTACCCTCTCCGCTGTCGGGTCGAACATCGGCTCGAGATGGATTCTGGCCGGCGTCCGCTCCATTGCGACGACCAGTTCGTAGTCGCCGGCGGCGAGGAAATCGTCGCTCACCCCGTCGCCGTTGCGTATATAGCCGTAGCCGATGTTCTTGCCCAGCGTGTAGCCATAGCCGCCGCTGGTCAGATAGCCGACCGGCTCACCATTGCGCAGGATGGTCTCCCGGCCGAGCAGCACGACTTCAGGACTGTCGACCGTGAAGCCGGCAAAGCGCTTCTTCAGCGGCGCGCCGACAACCGTCTCGAGCGCGCGCCGGCCGATGAAATCGGTGTTCTTCCTGAGCTTGACCGCCCAGCCGAGCCCGGCTTCCTGCGGCGTGTCGTTGGGTGTGATGTCGGAACCCCAGGCGCGGTAGCCCTTTTCCAGCCGCAGCGATTCCAGCGCCCGGTAGCCGACCGGGCGGATGCAATGCGTCTTGCCGGCCGCCATCAGCGCGTCGAAGACTTCGCCTGTCGCCGCGATCGGCACATGCAGTTCCCAGCCGAGTTCGCCGACATAGGTGACACGCAGCGCCCGAATCGTGTGGCCGGCGATGGTGACCTCGCGCACATGGCCGAACGGGAACGAAGCATTCGACACATCGGCATCGGTCACAGCGGCGAGCACGTCGCGCGCCCTCGGGCCCATCAGCGACAGCGTGCCGAACTCCTCGGTGACATCGGTCAATTCCGCATCGTGACCCTCGCCGATATGGTCGCTGATCCACGAGGCATCATGCGTGCGGAAGCCGGTGCCTGTGACGATGTAGAATTTCTCCTCGGCCAGCCGCGCCACGGTCAGGTCGGCCTCGATGCCGCCGCGCGTGTTGAGAAGCTGCGTGTAGGTCAGCCTTCCGACCGGTTTGCTGACGTCGTTGGCGCAAATCCAGTCGAGCGCCTTGGCCGCGTCGGGTCCGCTCAATTCGTATTTGGCGAAGGACGACTGGTCGAAGACGGCGACCTTCTCGCGCACATGCCGGTGCTCGTCGCCGACCGCTGAAAACCAGTTCTGCCGGCCCATTGAATAGATGTCCCGCGGCTCGACGCCCTCCGGTGCGAACCAGTTCGGCCGCTCCCAGCCGAGCTTCGAGCCGAACACGGCGCGCTGCTGCTTCAGCCTGTCGTAAAGCGGCGAGACGATGCGCGGCCGGCCGCTGGCATACTCCTCGTGCGGGAAGCCGATCGTGTAATGCTTGCCATAGGCTTCCAGCGTCCGCTCGCGCACCCATTGCCGGTCGCGGTGCAGGTTGGAGAAGCGCCTGATGTCGACCACCCACAGGTCGAGCGGCGCCTCGCCGTCCACCACCCATTGCGCCAGCACCCAGCCGGCGCCGCCGCCAGAGGCGATGCCGAAGGCGTTGAAGCCGGCGCCGACGAACATGTTGGCGCATTCTGGTGCCGTGCCGAGGATGAAATTGCCGTCCGGCGTGAAGCTTTCCGGCCCGTTGATCATCTGCTTGACGCCGACGGTTTCCAGCGCCGGCACACGCGCGATCGCCTGTGTCATATGCTGCTCGAAATGGTCATAGTCGTCGTCGAACAGCCGGAACTCCCAGTCGTTGGGCACGTCGCCGCCGGGGAGATCGGTCGCCCAGGACTGCGGGTTCGGCTCATAGCCGCCCATCACCAGTCCGCCGACCTCCTCCTTGAAATAGGTGCGCCGGTCGGGGTCGCGCAGCGTCGGCGCGTCGGTCGCCAGGCCATCGATCTTCTCCGTGATGATGTATTGGTGCTTCACCGGCTGCAGCGGCACGTTGATGCCGGCCATGGCGCCGACCTGCCGCGCCCATTGTCCGGCGCAGTTCACCACCTTGTCGCAGGCGATGTCGCCTTGATCGGTCTTCACCGCCGTGATGCGGCCGCCCTCCATCTCGAAGCCGGTGACGCGGACATTCTCATAGAGCTTGGCGCCATGCATCCGCGCGCCCTTGGCCAGCGACTGCGTGATGTCGGAGGGGCTGGCCTGTCCGTCTGTCGGCAGCCAGGAGGCGCCGACGAGATCGCCGGTTTCCATCAGCGGCCACATCGCCTTGACCTCGGCCGGGGACAATAGATGCATGTCCATGCCGAAGCTCTTCGCCGTGGTCGCCAGCCTTTTGTACTCGGTCCAGCGGTCGGCATTGGTGGCGAGCCGCAGGCAGCCGGTCATCTTCCAGCCGGTGGCAAGGCCGGTTTCGGCCTCCAGCCCCTTGTAGAGGTCGACCGAATATTTGAGCACGCGGGTGATCGAGGCGGACGAGCGCAATTGCCCGACCAGGCCGGCGGCGTGCCAGGTCGAGCCCGAGGTCAACTTGCCCTGTTCGAGCAGCACGACGTCGGCCTTGTGGTCGCGCGCCAGATGATAGGCCGTCGAGCAGCCGATGATGCCGCCGCCGATGACGACGATGGCGGCCTGGCTGGGCAAGGTCATGATTTCAGGATCCCGTATTTTGTCCGGTAGTTTTCCAGCGCCGCGTCGAGCCGCACCAAATTTTCCTCGGTGTAGGCGACGTAGTCGATGCCGGGCGCGTCGAGATAGAGTTCCGAAACCATGCTCCACATCGCCTCGCGCAACAGCGAGGCGCATTGCATGGCGGCGTGCGAGCGGCGGATCGCCTCGTCCGGCTCCTTCATGAAATAGGCGGTCAGGAAGGCGAAGGATTCCGCGTCGCTCATGCCCGCGTTCGAGGCGACGCCGGCGAGGTCGAACATTGCCGTGTTGAAGCCGGCATATTCGAAATCGATCAGCCACAGCCTGTTGCCGTCGTCGAGAATATTAGCCGGCAATAGATCATTGTGACCGAAGACGATCGGCAGCAATTTCTGCGCCCGCTCCAGTTCGTCGGCCAGCGTCAGCAGACGCGGCAAGTCGTTGCGCTTGCGGCTGTTGCCCTCCTCGAGCGTGCGCGCATAGTCGCGGATGACGTGGAACACCCAGAACATGAAGCCGGCGCCGGAGACATGGTTCGGCATCTCGCGATGGAAGGATCGCAGCAGGGCCGCCACGCGCCCGAGATTGGCGCGCACGTCTTCGGCGAGGTAGGTCCTGGCGCCGAGAAACTGCGTCACCAGGATGCCAGGTTCGGAATAGCGCACGGCCGGCGCGAAGCCGGCGGCATGGGCCGCCCGCGCGGTCATCACCTCGCGCTCGCGGAAGACATGGTGGAAGGGGTAGTCCTGGCCGAAGCGCACGACATGTTTGCCGGCAGCGTCACTGACCACATAATTGGCGTTGCTCAGGCCGCCGGGCAGGGGGGCGATCTCGATGGCGCCGGTCCAGCACGGCAGGGCGCGGATGCGATCTTCGGCAATCACGGGATCATCCCTGGTTTGCTGGGCTTCGACAAGGCGCCATGGACAGCGCGACGAGAGCGGGGAGAAACGCAAATAATCTCGTCGGTGCGGGACGCCAGGATCGGTATCCCGCACCGCACCGACGAGCCCCTTGGCCAGGATTCTGATCCCGGCATCCGCCCCCGCGGATCTGAAAATTCCTTACCCCAGACGCGTTCAAGACCGCCTGGCCAGTGAGTTGCGGCTCTGCCATCTGCCTCCCGTTGCAGCTCCGAACCCTGCTGATGCGTTAGATTTCACGCCAGGGTTGCCCGGTTGTCAATAAAAAGATGTGACTTTTTTTGGGTGTTTTGCCCGAAACCAAGGAACGATATCTTTAAAACTGCTTGAATTACCTTAAAACCGGTCAAAAAGACGAAGTCCGGGAAACCCAATGGTCCATTCCAAACGCCACGGCGAGATCCTGCGGCTGCTGCAGGAAGAAGGAACCGTCACCATCGCCAGCCTGGCGGATCGGCTGGGTGTTTCGCTGGAAACCGTGCGGCGCGACGTCAAGCCACTCACCAGCGACGGCTCGGTGCTGAAGATGCATGGCGCCGTCGGCCTGCCGTCCATGGTCGGCGAGGCGCCGTTCGAACGGCGCATGCGCGAGAATGCCGATGCCAAGCGCATCATTGCCCGCATGGTCGCCGCCACCATCCGCGACGGGGAATCGGTCATGCTCGACACCGGCACCACCACCTCGTTCCTGGCCCGGGAACTGCTCGGCCACCGGCGCCTGACGGTCGTCACCAATTCGTCCGACATCGCCCGCACGCTGGCCACCATCAACGGCAACAAGGTCTATATGGCCGGCGGCGAATTGCGCAGCGATTCAGGTGCCGCGTTCGGCACTTCGGCCATCGACTTCGTCAGCCGCTTCTCGGTAAGCCATGCCATCATATCCACCGGCGCCGTCGATGCGGTGACGGGCGTCATGGACTACGATCTGGAAGAGGCCGAATTCGCCCGCATGGTGCTGTCGCGCGGTCAGCGCTCAATCGTCATCACCGACCACACCAAGTTCGGCCGCCAGGGCCTGGTCCAGGTCTGCGGCTTCGACGGCTTTTCCGAACTCGCCACCGACCGTCCGCCGCCGCACGACATAGCCGCGGCGCTGGCCCAGGCCGGCGCGCGGCTCAGCATTGCCGGCGGCGAAGCCGGATTCTAACTGAACACCAGCGATTGGTGGGCGCACACGCCCGCGAAGGTCCCACCCGATACCGCGAAGGCGATGTTGTGCATTGCGCGTGCGGCGTCTCCGGCGGCGTAGACGCCGGGAATTGTCGTCTGCTGCCGGTCATCGACGGATATTACCGGACCGAGCAGGCCGTCCGTGAAGCCGCAGCCGAGTTGCTCCGCCAGCGGGCTCGCCATCGTGTTGCGCGGCGCGGTGAACATCGCCCTGACGCCGGCCGTTCGGCCGCCCTCGAGATGGACGATCAGGCCGCCGGAGCCGTCTTCCCTGAGTTCGCTGACGATCGCGGATTCGAACGTGATAGTCTTGCTTTCAAGGGCGAGCATCTGCCCGGCGTCGGGTTCGATCTGGCCGTTGCCGAACAGCGTGACGTCGCCCCAGTCGGCGATCAACTGCGCCTGATGCATGGACATCGGGCCGGTCGCGAGCACGCCAAGCGGTCCGCCGGAAACCTCGTAGCCGTGGCAATAGGGGCAGTGCAACACCGTCTTGCCCCATTGCTTGGCTAGCCCGGGAACCTCCGGCAGGATGTCGCGCACCCCGGTGGCCAGCACCAGCCGCGCGGCGCCGAATGTCTCGCCACCATCGGTGGTGATCTCGAAATCGCTGCTGCTGTTGGCGACGGCTCTGTCCGCACGGGCATTGACGAGCCTGGCTGTGGGATAGGCCAGCAATTGCCGCCTTGCATCATCGAGGATGGCGCCGGGCGTGCGCCCGTCCTGGCCGAGAAAGCCATGCGAATGCGCGGCGAAACGGTTGCGCGGCCGGCCGGCGTCGATCACCAGCACGTTGCGCCGGGCCCGCGCCGCCTGGATGGCGGCGGACAGGCCGGCAAAGCTGCCGCCGATGACGGCGAGATCATACTGCATGGCTGGAGACTCCAATGAGGTCGTAACGGCGGCGGAAATCGGCGGTCAGGTCGGCCAGCGTGATGCGGCTGAGCTTCTCCGCCAGCAGCTTTTCGGCCGCGACGCGAAAATCGTCGAGCACGGCGATCACCGCTTGCTCGACAAGGCAGCCCGGGCTTTCCGGCTCGGTGCCGAACGGCAGCAGCGTCTCGCCAAGCGCGGCGCTGATCTCGGCCAGCGAGATGTTTTCGGGCGCGCGCCCGAGCAGCCAGCCACCACCATGCCCGCGCGACGAGGTGACGATGCCGGCGTCGCGCAAGCCGGCGATGGTGCGGCGCACCACCACCGGGTTGGTGTGAATGAAGGTGGCAAGTTGCTCGGAGGTCAGCGCGTGCTCTGGCTTCTCGGCCATGTGGACGAGAATGTGCAAGGTGGAGGACAGTCGGCTGTTGCGCTTCATGTAACTTATTTAGTTACGATATCGGCAATGTCAAACACGCCAGCGCAATTTTGTCGTTGAGGCCGGTGCTATGCCGGCAAGGCGCGAAAACTCATCCTGAAGCACGCGCCGCTCGGCTTGCCGTCGAGGATCTCGATGCGCCCACCATGCAACTGCATGATTTCCTGCACCAGGTTGAGCCCGAGCCCGGCGCCGTGATCCTGCGGGCGCAACCGGTAGAAGGGCTCGAAGATGCGTTCGCGCTCGGCTGGCGGCACGCCGTCGCCTTCGTCCCGCACCTCGATGACGGCCGGAGCGGTGACACTGACGGTGATCTTGCCCGTGCGCCCGCCATGCTCGATGGCGTTCTGGACGATGTTGGTCACGGCGCGCTCGATCGCGGTGCGATCGCCGGCGGCGAACACCGCTTCCCGTTCCGGCTCGAACGACATCTCGTATCCGGCCGAAAACGCCATCGGTGCGAGGTCGACGATGACGCCGCGCGCGATCGCCGCGAGATCGACTTTCTCGAACGGCGAGGTCTGTCGGTCGAGGCGTTGCAGGTCGAGCAACTGGTCGGTCAGCGTCGAAAGCCGCGCTGCGTCCTGCAGCAGCCGGGCTCGCTCCGGTGTCGCCGGCAGCGAGGCCAGGCGCGTGTTGAGGATGGCGACCGGCGTTCGGAGTTCATGGGCGGCGTCGGTCAGGAAGCGCTTGTGGCGCTCGTAGCCCTTGTCCAGGCGTGCAAGGGCGGCGTTCACCGCCTTGACCAGCGGCGTGACTTCCTTTGGCACATCCTTCAGTGGCAGTTGCACGCCGCGCTGGTCGATGTCGATGCGTTCGGCTTCGGCGGCGGCATGGCCAAGGCCCGACAGCGCGCCGCGCACCACCCATGGCGTCGCGAACAGCGTGGCCAGCGCCATCAGGCCGGCGAGCGGCAATATGCCTTGCAGGAAGAATTGCGGCGCCTGTCCGAGCAGGCGCAGCAGCGAAAGCCCGCCCTTGGTGCCGGTGAAGATCTGGAGGTCGCCCGCGGCCGTTTCGGTCCAGCGGATCTTCGCATCCGGCGGCGCGCTCTCGCCGATGGAATGGTCGATACGCGCGTCGCTGATGGTGTCCAGCAGTCCGGCGAAAGGCTGGAAGATGGCCGGCACCGTGCCTTCCTGCAGCCGCTGCCCCTGTCTGTCGCGGATGATGAACCAGAGGTCGGGGACTTCGAATCGCAGCTTCGTCAAGTCCGAGGTTTCGCGCAGCACAAGCTTGCCGCCAGCGTCACGCGCCACCGCATCCGCCAGCACGTCCATCGTGCCGTCCTCATAGTCGTGCGGAATGAGGCCGGTGGCGAGCAATGCGCCGAGAATGCCGACGATGATCAGCGTCAGCATCGCGCATTGCAGCAAGGCGATGCGCAGCACCAGGCTCCATTTGAGCGAACGCGGGCGTTTGAGGCTCATTGATCGAACCTCACGTAGTTTCGCGCAGCAGATAGCCGACGCCGCGAATGCCGTTGATCGTCACCCCGGCATCGGCGTCGGCGAGCTTGCGGCGCAGGCGTGAGACATGGGTGTCGAGCGCATTGGACTGGATCTCGTCGTCGAGGCCGAACACCGCTTCCATCAGCGCCTCGCGCTGCACCATGCGGCCGGTGCGCCGCATCAGCGCCTCCAGCACCAGGAGTTCGCGGCGCGGCAGGGTGAGCGGCTCGCCGCGGATCGCAGCCTCGCGGTGTCCGACATCGAGCACCAGATGGCCGGCGCGGATGAATTGCGACTGCATCGGCGCCGGCCGCCTGAGCAAGGCGCGCAAGCGGGCCAGCAATTCCTCGAAGGCGAACGGCTTTGCCAGATAGTCGTCCGCGCCCATGTCCAGCCCATCGACCTTGTCGGACGTGTCGCCCTTGGCCGTCAGCACCAGCACGGGCGTGGTGTTCGCCGCCGAGCGCAATCTCGGCACCAGCGACAGCCCGTCGCCGTCAGGCAAATGGCGGTCGAGCAGGATGGCATCGTAGCTGTCGACGGCAACGAAGCCTTCCGCCTCAAGCAATGTGCCGGCGTGATCGACCACCATGTCGTGGCGCTTCAGCGCGGCGCGCAGCGCCGAGACCATCTCGGGCTCGTCTTCGACCAGCAAGATACGCATCCACACTCCCCGGCTACGAGCACACCGGATCGGGCGCTACCGTGCCAACATTGCGTGGACATGGCAAAGCCGAACGGCCGGCGGCCGGCAAGTTCTTTCTTTGCGTCCAAGCTATTGCGCAATGTCTATGCAATCCAGCCACGGCAAACAGCGCCGGTCGGCAGGAACCGCCCATGCCGGCGTCAAGGCGTCGGGCCCGAAGATGCAACAGGTTCGGGTCCGACGCCGAAACGAAATCAAGCGGCCGCGCCGAATTGGTTGGCGTGCCGTTGTTCGGGATTGAGGTTGGTTATGCCTGCACATGATGCCCTGTCTTTTCTCATGGCGTGGACCGTGGCGCCGTTCAGGGTCGGCTCCGTCACACCGTCCAGTTCCAGCCTGGCGGCCTTGATGACGCGCGACATCGGTCCCGAGACCGGCCCCGTGCTGGAGCTCGGTCCCGGAACCGGCCCGTTCACGCGGGCGCTGCTGTCCCGCGGGGTGCAGCAAGAGGATCTGACGCTGATCGAATCCGATCCGGATTTTGCGGCACTTCTCATGCGGCGCTTTCCCACCGCCCGCATTTTCGAGATGGATGCCGCCGGCCTGCGCCATCTGTCGCTGTTTCCCGGGCCGGTGGTTGGCGCCGCCGTCAGCGGACTGCCCTTCCGCTTGATTTCGCCACGCAAGACGCTTGCCATTCTCGAAGGTGTTTTCGCAAACCTTCGCCCGGGTGGGGCGCTCTACCAGTTCACGCTCGGCCGGCGCTGCCCGTTCGACCAGTCGCTGCTCGACCGGCTCGATCTCGAAGTCACGCGGGTCGGCCACACCTTTCGCAATTTCCCGCCGGCGACGGTCTATCGCGTCGCCAGGATCAAGACGCTTGGAACCTATGACTGGCGCTTTGCATGACCGGTCCGTTGTCGGCCATTCTCGGCTTCGGCCTGTTCGGCGTCTTCTGCCTCGCCTTCACCGAGAAGATCCTGCCGATACCGCCGTCGCATGTGCTGCTGCTGTTCCTCGGCATGACGGCGGCGCCGAATGGCGCGGCGCTGCTGGTCCTGCTGGCGGTGACGACGCTAGCCTCCTTCGCCGGCTGCCTTGTCTGGTATGCGGTTGGCCGCCGGATCGGATTTGACCGTGCCGACCACCTGATCGAACAGATCGGCAGATATGTCTTCCTGCGCCCGGCAACCTACCGCAAGCTTGGCCAGGCCTATCGCCGCAATCATGTCCGGGTGTCGCTGTTGGCGCAGTTCATCCCGACGGTGCGCAACTATCTGCCGATCGCGGCCGGCGCGCTTTGTCTGCCGGCGCTGCCCTTCGCGATGGCGACGCTGCTCGGCGCCACCATCTGGAATGCGGGCTTCCTCCTGACCGGCTACCTCTTGCGCGGCAGCGGCCAGGATTCCTTCACGGTGGGCTTGCGCATCATCGTCATTGTCGTGGTGCTGGAGACGGCCTTCATGCTCGCATTGCGCTATGGCCCCGCATGGCGGCGGCGCATCAGGCTGGCGCTCGGCTGAGCACCAGTCTCCAGCCATGGGATAAGTTCCGCCGTCGGCTTTCCTTCGCTCGGCCGCCGGTGTTTAGTCCGGCCATGGCCTTCACCATCCGCCAACTGCAATTCTTCATCGCCGTCGCTGAACAAGGCACGGTGTCGGGCGCCGCACAGAACCTCTCCATCTCGCAATCGTCCGTCACCGAAGCGATCAAGGAACTCGAAAGCGATCTTGGCGTCGAACTGTTCGAACGCCATCCGCGCGGCCTCAACATCACGCATAAGGGCCACCAGTTCCTGCGCCATGCGACCAAGATCCTGGCCGACGTGTCCGACGCCCGCCGCTCTTTTTCCGGCGAACAGGCCGTGGCGGGAGGGCGGCTGCAGCTTGGCGTCACCTCGCTGGTCGCCGGCTATGTGCTATCGGATCTGCTTTCCCGCTATCGCCGCGCCTATCCGGGCGTCGAGGTCTCGGCCATCGAGGACAATGGCGACTACCTCGAACATCTCCTGATCGGCGGCAAGCTCGATATCGCCGTCATGGTGACCTCCAATCTGCGCGACCGCACGGCGCTGCAATCGGAAATCCTCGAGGTCTCGACCTACCGCCTGTGGCTGCCGCTCGGCCATTCCCTCGTCGGCGCCGACATCATCAGCATTGGCGATATCGCCGGCGAGCCTCTGATCATGCTTACCGTCGACGAGATCGAGGAGAACACGGGAAAACTGCTGGCGGCGATCGGCGCCAAGCCGCATGTCGCCTTCCGCACCCGTTCGGTGGAAGCGGTGCGCAGTCTGGTCGCTACCGGTGCCGGCGTGGCGCTGCTGCCCGACCTCGTCTACCGGCCATGGTCACTGGAAGGCGACCGCATCGAATCGCGCGATATTTCGGGCTCCTTGCCAGTGGTGCAGGTCGGCATGGTCTGGCGGCGCGGTTCCAGCTTGCCGCAGGCGGCGCGCGACTTCATCGGCCTTGCCCAGTCGCAGCGGACGGTCCGTCGCTAGTGGCCTACTCCAGCCTGACGTGGCCAGTCCTACGGTTGCGCCTTGTGACGGAAACCGCCTCCGCCTTGAACGGCCCGAGCGGAGCAACCTCGAAGCGACCGGCGCCGGCAAGTCTGACGGCGCGGCGGAACGTCGGACACTCCATCGGCCGGGCGGCCGGACATTTAGCGGCGTGACGCAAAGCCTCTCGGATCGCCGTCAGGCGTTGGATGATTTGGTCCAGTTCGTTCGCCTTGGCATCCAGGCGCCCTCGATCCATTTTCGGCAGGCCGTCGGGCGTCAGCATCGAGGAAATCTCGTCCAGTGCGAATCCACCGGCGCGTCCGAGCGCGATCAAGGCCAGTCGGTCCAGGACGGCAGGGTCGAACAGGCGGCGCTTGCCGCGACGGCCGATCGAGGCGACGAGGCCCCTCTCCTCGTAGTAGCGAAGTGTGGATGCTGGCACGCCGGTGCGGCGCGACACTTCGGCAATGTCCATATCTTTCATGCTTGACCTCAAGTCGGCTTGAACTCGTAGAGTGCTCGCGACGATCAGCGAGAGCAACACGAAAGCGAGGTCCGTTATGCCGCAATCCGCGCCGCCAAACACACGCCAAGCCGCGCTCTGGAACGATGTCAGCGGAAAGACCTGGGTCGAGATGCAGCCGATCCTCGACGAGATACTGGCGCCGTTCGAGCGGCTGGTGGTCGATGCCGGCTATCCCGGGAAAGGGGCCAATGTCCTGGACATTGGCTGCGGTGCCGGCGCCACGACTCTGGCGATGGCGCGCCGCGTGGGCAACGACGGAAATTGTGTGGGGCTCGACATCTCGCAGCCGCTTGTCGCCCTGGCGACGGAGCGCACGAAGGTGGGAGAAGTAGCAAACGCAAGTTTTGAAGTGGGCGATGCCCAGGCATATGCGTTCGAACCGGGGTACTTCGACGCTGTTATCTCGCGCTTCGGTGTCATGTTCTTCGATGATCCCGTGGCCGCGTTCACCAACATAAGAAAGGCCGCGAGGCGCCGCGGCAAGCTCGTCTTTGTTGCTTGGCGCAGTCCGCTCGAGAATGATTTCATGACGACCGCCGTGCGAGCGGCTGCGCCCTTCCTGCCGCCCGCACCCACGCTGGACCCCGATGCGCCGGGTCAGTTTGCCTTTGCCGACGGCGCCAAGGTGAGGCGGATCCTTGAAGCGGGCGGCTGGGCTTCAATCGCAGTCGAACAGGCAGACGTCCCGTGTCGGATCGCCCAACGCGATCTGATGACGTTCGTCACCCGGCTAGGGCCGGTCGGCGCCGCGCTGCGCGAGGTTGACCGGGCGACGGCCGAAAAAATCACCACGGTGTTGCCGGCTGCGTTTGCGCCTTTCGTTGAGGACGGTGAGGCTCGCTTTAACGCCGCCTGCTGGCTGGTGACGGCGCTTGCTTGAAGCGGCGGCCGTCTATCGGAAAAACCGATATCGTCTTTCTGATAAATGAATTTGCGAAACCGGAATTTTCCAAGCACTTTCGGTGTCAGGGACCAAAGCCGCCAGCAGAGCGACATCAAGTCCACAGGACGAACTGATATGTTTTTTAGTCCGCGCGTGATCTGGCGAAAACCGGAGCGGTTTCGTGGGCATGCGCCAAAATGGGAGATCGATGATGAATTCATTCCTGAAGTCGTGCACGGCGCTGACGGTCGCGCTGGCCTTCGCCGGTCAGGCCGTCGCCCAGGTCAAGGAACTCGGCAAGGGCGAGGGCCAGGTCAACATCGTTGCCTGGCCGGGCTACATCGAGCGCGGCGAGACCGACAAGGGCTATGACTGGGTCACCGCTTTCGAGAAGGAGAGCGGCTGCAAGGTCAACGTCAAGACCGCCAACACCTCCGACGAGATGGTCTCGCTGATGAACGAGGGCGGCTTCGACCTCGTCACGGCTTCGGGTGATGCCTCGCTGCGCCTCGTCGCCGGCAAGCGCGTGCAGCCGATCAACACCGATCTGATCCCGAGCTGGAAGACGGTCGACGACCGGCTGAAGGACGCGCCCTGGTTCACCGTCGACAAGGTGCATTACGGCGTTCCTTACCAGTGGGGACCGAACATCCTGATGTACAACACCGAGGTGTTCAAGGAAGCGCCCAAGAGCTGGAACGTCGTCTTCGAGGAAATGAAGCTGCCGGACGGCAAGTCCAACAAGGGCCGCGTCCAGGCCTATGACGGGCCGATCCACATCGCCGACGCCGCCAACTATCTGATGTTCCACAAGCCGGAACTCGGCATCAAGGATCCCTACGAACTGAACGAGGACCAGTACAAGGCAGCCCTCGAACTGCTGCGCGTCCAGCGCACGCTGGTCGGCCGCTACTGGCATGACGCCGCCATCCAGGTCGACGATTTCCAGAATGAAGGTGTCGTCGCCTCCGGTTCATGGCCGTATCAGGTCAACACGTTGGTCGCCGCCAAGAAGCCGGTTGCCTCGACCGTGCCGGAAGAAGGCGTCACCGGCTGGGCCGACACCACCATGATGGAAGCCGACGCGGCCCACCCGAACTGCGCCTATATGTGGCTCGAACATTCGCTGTCGCCGAAAGTGCAGGGCGATGTCTCGGCCTGGTTCGGATCGCTCCCCGTGGTGCCCGCCGCCTGCAAGGGCAACGAGCTCTTGACCGACGAAGGCTGCAAGACCAACGGCTACGACAATTTCGACAAGATCAAGTTCTGGAAGACGCCGGTCTCGAAATGCGCCACCCAGAACGACCAGTGCGTGCCTTACTACCGCTGGGTGTCGGACTATATCGGCGTTATCGGCGGACGGTGATTTCGCTTACCCTCCCCCTTGTGGGGAGGGTCGACGCGCAGCGTCGGCGTGGGGGCTGCCCGAAACGTCGGCGCCGTCACCCCTACCCGCGGCTTCGCCGCGACCTCCCCCATCGAGGGGGAGGTGGACTGTCGCTCCGGTCCTAATCGGGCGGCAAGAGCCATTTCGACCAAAGACAAACCGGCAACAGACTGAGAGCCCATGACATCAGCCGTCTCCTTTCAGAAAGTCTCGCGCCATTTCGGCAGTGTGCGCGCCGTCGATGCTGTCGATCTCGACATTGTACCGGGCGAGTTCTTCGCCATGCTCGGTCCCTCCGGTTCCGGCAAGACGACATGCCTGCGCCTGATCGCCGGCTTCGAGCAGCCGACTTCGGGTTCGATCTCGATCTTCGGCGAGCGCGCCGAGGGCGTGCCGCCCTATCGCCGCAACGTCAACACGGTGTTCCAGGACTACGCGCTGTTCCCGCATCTCAATGTGCTCGATAACGTTGCCTATGGGCTGATGGTCAAGGGCGTCGGCAAGGCCGGACGGCACAAGGCGGCCGAGGAAGCCCTGTCGCTGGTGCGGCTGCCAGGCTACGGCGCCCGCCGCCCCGGGCAGCTTTCCGGCGGCCAGCGCCAGCGCGTCGCGCTCGCCCGCGCTCTGGTCAACCAGCCCAAGGTACTGCTGCTCGACGAGCCGCTCGGCGCGCTTGACCTGAAGCTGCGCGAGAACATGCAGGAGGAGCTGAAATCGCTGCAGAAGGCGCTCGGCATCACCTTCGTCTTCGTCACCCACGACCAGGGCGAGGCGCTGTCGATGGCCGACCGCGTCGCCGTCTTCAACGACGGCAGGATCATGCAGATCGGCACGCCGGAGGATATTTATCAGCGGCCGAGAACCCGCTTCGTCGCCGATTTCGTCGGCTCCTCCAACGTGCTGCCGCCGGATTTCGTCCAGCGTTATTCCGGTCAGCACTGCTGGGGCAGTCTCCGCCCCGAATCCATTCGCGTCAGCCGCGCCGCAAGCGGCGAAGGCGTCGCCGCCCGCCTCGTCTCGACCAACTATCTCGGCGCCACCACCAGGCTGGCGCTCGATGCCGACGGATTGAAGCTGCACGCCGTGGTGCCAGCCGGCACGGCGCTGCCTGCCGAAGGCGAAGCGGTGGTGCTCACCTTCAACCGCGAGCACCTGCATCTGATGGATGAGCCGGCATGAGCGTCGACGCCACCATGCCGCGCGCCACGGCCCCCGCCATCCTGCCCGGCAGCGGCGGCATGCGCGGCGCGCTGTCGGACCTGTTCTGGCGCCGGCCGCAACTGCTTCTGCTGCTCATGCTTTTGCCGCCGGTGCTGTGGCTCGGCATCGTCTATATCGGCTCGCTCTTCGCGCTGCTGGCGCAGAGCTTCTTCTCCATCGATGAGTTCTCAGGCCTCATCAACCGCCAGTTCACGCTGAAGACCTATGGCGACCTGCTGCAGGCCGCCAATCTCGACATCATCCTGCGCACCGTCACCATGGCGGCCCTGGTCACGCTCGCCTCGGCCATCGTCGCCTTTCCTATCGCCTACTATGCCGCGCGCTATGCCCGTGGCCGCTGGAAGGCGCTGTTCTATCTCGGCGTCATGCTGCCGCTGTGGTCGAGCTACCTGGTCAAGATCTACGCCTGGAAGCTGATCCTGGCCAAGGAAGGCATCCTCACCTGGCTCTTCGCCAAGCTGCATGTGCTGTGGCTGCTCGAGGCCTGGCTGGCGTTGCCGGTCGTCGGCGGCAACTCGCTGTCGGTGTCGTTCACCGGCACCTTCATCGTCTTCGTCTATGTCTGGCTGCCCTTCATGATCCTCCCCGTTCAGGCCTCCCTTGAGCGCGTACCCGGCAATCTGGTGGAAGCTTCGTCCGACCTCGGCGCTTCGCCCGGCCAGACCTTCCGCAACGTGCTGTTCCCGCTGGCGCTGCCCGGCATTGTCGCCGGCTCGATCTTCACCTTCTCGCTGACATTGGGCGATTACATCATCCCGCAGATCATCGGCACGTCGCGCCTGTTCATCGGCCAGGCCGTCTATTCGCAGCAAGGCACCGCCGGCAACATCCCGCTCGCCGCCGCCTTCACCGTGGTGCCCATCGTCATCATGGGCTTCTACCTCTGGGGCGCCAAGCGCATGGGGGCTTTCGATGCGCTCTGACCGTGGTCAATCGGCTCCGCTCGGCTTGAAGATCGCCGCCGCCTGCGGCCTGCTCTTCCTGCATTTGCCGATCCTGCTGATCTTCGTCTACGCCTTCACCACCGAGGAGAAGAGCTTCGTCTGGCCGCCGCCGGGGCTGACCACGCAGTGGTTCGCCGTCACATGGAACCGGCCTGACGTGTGGGAAGCGCTGTCGCTGTCGGTGCGCGTCGCCGCCATCTCGACGGCGATCGCACTGGTGCTCGGCACGCTGTGCGCCGCCGCTGTGTCACGGACGAAATTCTTCGGCCGCGAGACCATCTCGCTGCTGGTCATCCTGCCGATCGCGCTGCCCGGCATCATCACCGGCATCGCGCTCCGCTCGGCCTTTTCGCTCGCCGACATTCCTTTCTCGTTCTGGACGATCGTGCTCGGCCACGCCACTTTCTGCGTGGTCGTCGTCTACAACAATGCGGTCGCCCGTTTCCGTCGCACATCCGGTTCGATGATCGAGGCCTCGATGGATCTCGGCGCCGACGGTTTTCAGACCTTCCGCCATGTCGTGCTGCCCAACATCGCCACCGCGCTGCTTGCAGGCGGCATGCTGGCCTTCGCTTTGTCTTTCGACGAAGTCATCGTCACCACCTTCACCGCCGGCCAGCAGCAGACCGTGCCGATCTGGATGCTGGAGGAGCTGATCCGCCCGCGCCAGCGCCCGGTCACCAATGTCGTGGCCATGGTCGTCGTGCTGGTGACGCTGCTGCCCATCCTGTTTGCCTATTACCTCACCCGCGACGGCGACCAGATCGCTGGTTCGGGCAAATAACGTCAGTTCGTAAGGGAGAGACGTCCATGGACACCCAGATGCTGATCGGGTCGAAATTCGAGAACGGCGCCGAGACCGAGGAGCCGATCCTCAATCCGAAGACCGGGGCGACCATTCTCAACCTGCCCGAGGCCAGCCAGGCGCAGATCGAGGCGGCGGTGGCGGCCGCCGAACAAGCGTTGGTCCTGTGGTCGCGCACCACGCCGGCGCAGCGCTCTGGTTATCTCCTCAAGATCGCCGACCGCATCGAGGCCGAGGCCAAGGACTTCGCCGCTCTCGAGGCGCTGAACTGCGGCAAGCCGATCAATTCCGTGCTCAATGACGAGATTCCGGCCATCGTCGACTGCTACCGCTTCTTCGCCGGCGCGGTCCGTACGATGCCGGGCGTCGTCGCAGGCGAATATCTGCCCGGCCACACCTCGATGGTGCGACGCGACCCGATCGGCATCGTCGCCTCGATCGCGCCCTGGAACTACCCGCTGATGATGATGGCCTGGAAGCTGGCGCCGGCGATCGGCGGCGGCAACACCGTCGTCTTCAAGCCGTCGGAGCAGACGCCGCTGACGACGCTGAAGCTGGCCAGGATCCTGGCCGAAATCCTCCCCGAAGGCGTGGTCAATGTCGTGCTCGGCCGTGGCGACAGCGTCGGCAACGCGCTGATCAACCATCCCAAGGTCAACATGATCTCGATCACCGGCGACGTCGCCACCGGCAAGAAGGTTCTGCAGGCCGCCGCCAAATCGGTCAAGCGCACGCATCTCGAACTCGGCGGCAAGGCCCCGGTCATCGTCTTCGACGACGCCGACCTTGGCGCGGTGGTCAACGGCCTGCGCGCCTTCGGCTACTACAATGCCGGCCAGGACTGCACCGCCGCCTGCCGCATCTATGCCGGCAAGAAGGTCTACGACAAGCTCGTCGCCGACCTCTCTTCCGCCGTCTCGACCATCAGGTACAACCGTGCCGACGACACCGAAAACGAGATCGGGCCGCTGATCTCGCGCCGCCAGCGCGACCGCGTGTCGAGCTTCGTCGAACGCGCCTCCGAGCTGAAGCACATCGAGATCACCACCGGCGGCAAGCCGGGCGAGGGCACCGGCTTCTACTATCAGCCGACCGTCGTCGCCGGCGCCTTGCAGGAGGACGAAATCGTGCGTCGCGAAGTGTTCGGCCCGGTCGTCTCGGTCACCCGTTTCACGGAAGTCGACGAGGCGGTCAACTGGGCCAATGACAGCGACTACGGCCTGGCGTCATCGGTTTGGACCAAGGACGTCTCGCGCGCCATGGCGACGGCGGCCCGCCTGCAATATGGCTGCACATGGATCAACACCCATTTCATGCTGACCAACGAGATGCCGCATGGCGGGTTGAAGCAGTCCGGCTACGGCAAGGACATGTCGCTCTATGCACTGGAAGACTATACCGCCGTGCGGCACGTGATGGTGGCGCACGCATAGCGCAGTTTCCCTTCTCTCCCTGCGGGAGAAGGTGGATCGGCGGGTAGCGCCGAGACGGATGAGGGTGTTCCAGCTTGGCGCCAAGTCACCCCTCAGTCGGCTTTCCCGCCGAAATGGGAATGGCAATTAGGGGCCATACCACCTCTCCCACAAGGGGAAGAGGTAGCGGTGCTACTCGACGATGCGATAGATGTTCCACAGGCTGGTGCCTGACACGACATAGGGCTCCATTTCCTTGCCCCATTTGGCGTGTGCGTCGATCTTGCTGATCTTGGCGAACATCGCCTCCAACTGGGCCAGGCTTTCGACCTGATGGTGCGACTCGACCGTCGCTTCGCGAGCGCCGATCGATCCGGTCATGATCTGGAACTTCAGCTCGGCGAGGCCGACCTGCGAGCCGATCTCGCGTTCCCATTTCTTCAACAGGTCGAGCACGGTCTGTTTATGCCCGAACTTCGCGTCGATCTGCCATCTAGCGCTGAACATGCTGGTTCCTCCCAAGGTTGAGTTGGCGGCTGTTTGCCTATTCGTCCCAGGCCTGCACGACGGTCTGCCTTGCGATTTGCCCGTTCTTCAGCTCCAGCATCGCGGCGGCGAACACCTTTGTGCCGTCGGGATAGGCGCAGGCCTGGGTGAAGGCCAGGCTGTTGCCGTCGGCGATCGTGGTGTCGACCTTGTGGGTCATCGCCCGGCTGCAGATGTCGTCCCAGAAGGTGGTGATCGCCGCTCGCCCGCGGATCTCGCGCGGCTTGCTCGGTGGGTTGTTGCGGTCGATCACCCGCACCAACGCGTCGTCGGCATAGAAGCCAGACAGCATCTTGCCATCGCGGCTCTCGATCGCCTTCTTGATCGCCGCGCCATCCACGACTTGAGTCTTGGTCAGCATCTTATCCTCCATATGCCCGTCTTCACGCGGGCGGTTGATATTCAGTAGGGGCTGCCCGGCGCTCACCGCCAGGCAGGGGTTCTCACTGCGACTTCGCCTTGACGGCCGCGAAGACGTCGTCGGTCTGCTTCTTGAAAGTGGCGAGATCGACCTGGCTGCCATTGAGCATCGTCGACCAATGGCGCACGATCGCCGCCATCGCGATCGTCTCCTTGATCTCCTCGTCGCTCGCGCCGTTGAGCTTGGCAGCCTCGGTATGGAAATAAATGCAGTACTGGCAGGGTATCTGCGAGGCCACCGCAAGGCCCATCAGTTCCTTGGTCTTGCCATCGAGCGCGGTCTTGGGGTTGAGCTGCACGCCCTTGATCTCGGCCCAGGCGCCGGCGACCGCCACGTCAGGCAGTGTCTTGAACATGTCCGGCACCGAGCCGAGCGTCGCCTGGATGTCCTTGTAGGCGGCTGTCGCCGATGCATCCTCGGCCTTTGCGGGAGTGATCGTGAACAGCGCGCCAATGCCTGCCGCGATCACAAATGATCTGACGTTCAGTTTTGACTCGAGCATTTCATCCTCCGTTCGCAGTGCCTTCCCGGCGATATCCGCCTGGCCTGCATGGGGGAATTGATAGCGCTTGGATCGGCGTGCCCGCTTCGCCCGAAAGCGCCATGGCTGTCATGGCCCGTCCGGGCCAGCGTGCCTGGCGGAGAATGCCGCCGCCGCCGCCCGCGATGGCAGGTCGAGCTTGAGCAGAATGTTGGCGACGTGACGCTTGACCGTGTGCTCGCTCAGCCTGAGCTCGCCAGCGATCGCCGCATTGCTTTTGCCATCGGCGATCAGGTTCACCACCTCGCTTTCCCGTGCCGTCAACACGGCGGGTTCAGCCGGCTTGGATTTCGAGCGGCAGGCCGGTTCCAGATGCTGCTCCGACGTCGCATGCATCACCGGCAATGGCTCGTCGAGTTCGCCGAGGCTGACACGGCCGGCGTCGACGAAATGCAGGCCGGATCCCACCGCCAGGTCGGCAACCAGCCGGGAGGCCAGAATCTCGCCACGCCCGGCATGGTTCGCCAATTGCATGGTCACGCGTGCCGTCAGTCCGACCGGCGGGCCGCGCGCTTCGATCTCGCCGACATGGACCCCTTGCGCGCTCGCCACGCCGATCTGCTGCGCCGCCTCGCGCAACGCCGCCGCGCAGCGTATGGCGCGCGCCGGCCCGTCGAAGCGCGAAATCATCAATTCACCATGCGTACCCGTCGCGCGTCCGCCATGACGCCCGACCAGCAGCCGCCAGCTCTCCTGAAAGCGCTGACTGCGCTCGTGCCACATGCGATCGCCAAGCTTGGCCGTGTCGTAGATGCGCGTCACCAGCAATGCGGCAAGCACGCGCTCGGTGTCGGCCACCGCCGGCTGGCCGGTCAGAAATTCCTCGATCAGGTCGGCGACGCGGTCGACGTCGCCGGTCCAGATCGGATGGTCGCGCCCGGCGATCTCGACCAGCCGCGCATTCGGGATATTCTTTGCCAGGAAGCGGCTGGCTTCGGGATCGACGCGAACATCGTTGCGGCGATGGATCAGCAGTGTCGGCGCGTTGATCGCGCCGAGGATGTCCCGCACGTCGATCCCGGCATTCATGCGGGCAAGTGCTGCCGCTGCGGTCGGGCTTGCCGACAAGCGCTCGAAGCGCGCCCACCACCGGGTGAAATGCGGGTCGTCGACCCGGCCCGGCGCGAAGCTGGGCAAGGTGGCACCCGTGCCCCATGACGTTTCCGTCGTCTCGATGAAGGCGCCGAGGCGTTCGGGCGACATCACCCATTTGTGGAAATGCGCATAGCCGCCATAGAGCGCCAGCGCCCGCGTCCGTTCCGGATAGGTGGCGGCGAACAGCATCGCCATTGGTGCGCCTTCCGAGGCGCCAAGTAGCGCCGCGCGGCCGCTGCCGGTTGCGTCCATCACCGCGCGCACATCGTCCATGCGGGTTTCGAGGCTAGGCAAATGATGGACATCGACACGGTCGGAAAGACCGGTGCCGCGCTTGTCGAACAGGATCAGCCGCGAGAATGCCGAAAGCCGCCTCAGGAGCCTTGTATAGCCCTCGTCTTCCCAATGCAGGTCGAGATTGGAAATGAAGCCCGGAACGAAGACAAGATCAATCGAGCCCTGGCCGACCACCTGATAGGCGATCCGCGCCTCGCCACTGAGGGCATATCGGGTCTCGATCGGCCTCACGAGTTTCTTCCGCCCGGCCTGACGATTTCTGATCGGCAACCATAGCAGAGCCGCGTCGGTAGCGGCAGCTCAAACTTTAGTGGAAATGAATATAAGCTCGCGCAGCCGGCTTGCGGCTACTTTTGCGACGCGGCGGCGTCGGCCGGGAAGGGTTTGAGCCCGAGCTTGAGATCGGCCTCGGCTGGCGTGATCGGCCGCTTGATCCTGGCCGATGCCGCCACGACGAGTTCGTCGAAGCCTTCGCCGCTGTCCAGCAGTTCGAAGAACTGCCGCCGCATCCTCGGTTCCCAGAATTTGTTGATGTGCTCGGCGACGCCGGCAACACCTTCCTCGCGCGACTTGGAATGGAAGAAGGCCGCGATCTGGTTGGCCATCCGCACCAGCTTTTCACTGGTGCTCGTGATGTGGTCTTCGTCATGCGACATGCTGGGCAACTCCCAAAACCACCCGATCGGGGTGGGTGAAAACATCGAAATCCTCGCCGCGCACCAGCGCCACCAGCGTCATGCCGGCCTCATCGGCCGTGCGGATGGCAAGCGCGGTCGGCGCCGAGACGGCGATGATGAAGGCCGAGCCGACCGCCGCCGTCTTCTGCACCATTTCGACCGACACGCGCGACGTCACCACAACGGCGCCCGAGGCGCCGTCGATGCCGGCTTTGGCCAACGCGCCTGCGAGCTTGTCCAGCGCATTGTGGCGGCCGACATCCTCGCGCGCCATGACGACGCCCTTGCCAGGAATATAGAAGCCGGCGGCATGTACGGCTCCGGTTTCCTGATGCAGCGGCTGCACCTTCGACAAAAGCTTGACGGAGCGGACGATGTCGTCGGCATCAAGCGTAAGTTTTGACGCACCAACGGCGTCGACGGACCGCATCGCTTCCTCGATGGACTCAATGCCGCACAGCCCGCAGCCAACCGGCCCGGCAAGCCTGCGCCGCCGCGCCTCGAAGCGTGTATTGGCCTGATCCTTCAGCCGGATCTGGATATCGATGCCGGCGCCATGATCCTCGACTTCGATCGCCTCGATCTCTTGCGGGTCGGTAATGATGCCTTCCGTCAGCGAGAAGCCGAGCGCGAAATCCTCGAAGTCGGCAGGGCTCGCCATCATCACCGCATGCGTGGTTCCGGCAAAGGAAAACGCCACCGGCGTCTCCTCCGGCACCATGCGGTTGGCAACAGTCGTACTGCTGGCGCGGTGCGCCAGGCGCGATATCTCGGTCGTGGCTTTGCGGCGCGCGGCCACGGCTACTCCGCCGCCTGCAGCGAGGCGATGCGGCGGCTGTTCCTGGCCTGCTCGTCATACTCGCGTTGCCAATCCGACGGGCCGTTCGAGGCGCCGACCTGCACCGCCGTCACCTTGTACTCCGGACAGTTGGTCGCCCAGTCCGAGAAGTCGGTGGTGATGACGTTGGCCTGCGTGTCCGGATGGTGGAAGGTGGTGTAGACCACGCCAGGCGACACCCGGTCCGTGATCAGCGCCCGCAGCGTCGTCTCGCCGGAGCGGCTGGTCAGCCGCACCCAGTCGCCATCGCGCAGGCCGCGGTTCTCGGCATCGTGCGGATGGATCTCCAGCCGGTCTTCCGAGTGCCACATGACGTTGTCGGTGCGCCGCGTCTGCGCGCCGACATTGTACTGGCTGAGGATGCGGCCAGTGGTCAAAAGCAGCGGGAAGCGCGGCCCGGTCCTCTCGTCCGTCGCCACATATTCGGTGCGGATGAACTTGCCCTTGCCGCGCACGAAGCCGTCTATGTGCATGATCGGCGTTCCGAGCGGGGCCTTCTCGTTGCACGGCCATTGCACCGATCCGACCCGGTCGAGCAGCTCGAAGGAGACATTGGCGAAGCTCGGCGTCGTCTGGGCGATCTCGTCCATGATCTGCGAGGGATGCGTGTAGTTCCAGTCGAGCCCGATCGCGCGGGCAAGCTCCTGCGTCGCCTCCCAGTCGGCATAGCGCGCCTTCGGTTCCAGCACCTTGCGCACCATGTTGATGCGCCGCTCGGCATTGGTGAAGGTGCCGTCCTTTTCCAGGAAGGTCGAGCCCGGCAGGAAGACATGCGCGTAATTCGCCGTCTCGTTGAGGAAGAGATCGTGCACGACCACGCACTCCATGGCCGCGAGACCGCCCGCGACATGCTTGGTGTCGGGATCGGACTGCAAGATGTCCTCGCCCTGGATGTAGATGCCCTTGAAGGAGCCGTCGACGGCGGCGTCCAGCATGTTGGGAATGCGCAGGCCGGGTTCGTCGTCCAGCTTCACGCCCCAAAGGCTTTCATAGATATCGCGCACGGCTTCGCCGGAGATGTGGCGATAGCCGGGCAGTTCGTGCGGGAAGGAGCCCATGTCGCACGAGCCCTGCACATTGTTCTGGCCACGCAGCGGATTCACGCCGACGCCCGGGCGGCCGATATTGCCGGTGGCCATGGCGAGGTTGGCGATCGCCATCACCGTGGTCGAGCCCTGGCTGTGCTCGGTGACGCCGAGGCCGTAATAGATCGCGCCATTGCCGCCCTTGGCGTAGAGCCGCGCGGCACCCCGGATCAGTTCCGGGTCGACTCCGGAAAGCTTGCCGACGATTTCAGGGCTGTTCTCCGGCAAGGCGACGAAGGAGGCCCAGTCCTGGAACTCCGTCCAGTCGCAGCGTTCGCGGATGAAGGCTTCGTCGAAAAGCCCTTCGGTAACGATGACATGCGCCAGTGACGTCAGCACCGCCACGTTGGTGCCGGGCTTCAGCGGCAGGTGATAGTCGGCCTCGATATGCGCCGACTTGACCATCTCGGTGCGGCGCGGATCGAGCACGATCAGCTTGGCGCCCTGGCGCAGCCGCTTCTTGAGACGCGAGGCGAACACCGGATGGGCGGAAACCGGATTGGCGCCGATGATGACGGCGACGTCGGTGAATTCGACCGAGTCGAAATCCTGCGTGCCGGCCGAGGTGCCGTAGGTCTGGCCGAGCCCGTAGCCGGTCGGCGAATGGCAGACGCGGGCGCAGGTGTCGACATTGTTGTTGCGGAAACCCTGCCGCACCAGCTTCTGCACGAGATAGGTCTCCTCGTTCGTGCAGCGCGAGGAGGTGATGCCGCCGATCGAGGTGCGGCCGTATTGATACTGGATCCGGCGGAATTCCTTGGCGGTGTGGGCGATCGCCTCTTCCCAGCTCACTTCGCGCCACGGATCGGAGATCTTCTCGCGGATCATCGGCGACAGGATGCGGTCCTTGTGGGTGGCGTAGCCATAGGCGAAGCGGCCCTTGACGCAGCTGTGGCCATGGTTCGCCTTGCCGTCCTTGTAGGGCATCATGCGGATGACTTCGTCGTCCTTCACCTCGGCCTTGAACGAGCAGCCGACGCCGCAATAGGCGCAGGTGGTAACGGCCGAGCGTTCCGGCATGCCCTTCTCGAGCACCGTCTTCTCGCGCAGCGCGTCGGTCGGGCAGGCCTGCACGCAGGCTCCGCATGACACGCATTCGGAAGCGATGAAATCCTCATGCATGCCGGCGACCATGCGCGATTCGAAACCGCGGCCCTCGATGGTCAGCGCGAAGGTGCCCTGCACCTCTTCGCACGCCCGCACGCAACGCGAACAGACGATGCACTGCGCCGGATCATAGGTGAAATAAGGATTGGATTCATCGCGAGCGATGTAGTCGACCGCCAGCGAGCCATGGCCGGGCGCCACGCCGTCTTCCTGCTTGACGTGGTTGCGGCCCTCGATGCCGTAGCGGTTCTCGGTCAGACCGACCGACTTAGCCACCGTGTCGAATTCGCTGGCGCCGGTGCCGGCCTTCTCGTTCCAGCCGGTCGGATGGTCGGAGACGTAAAGCTCCATGACGCCGCGGCGGATGGCGTCTAGCCGGTCGGACTGCGTGCGCACCACCATGCCTTCGCCGACCGGCGTCGTGCAGGACGCCGGCGTGCCGCCGCGCCCTTCGATCTCGACCAGGCAGACACGGCACGAGCCGAATGAGTCCAGCATGTCGGTGGCACAGAGCTTCGGGATCTCGACGCCGCCTTCCATAGCGGCGCGCATGATCGAGGTGCCTTCCGGCACCGTGATGCTGCGGCCGTCGACGCTCAGCGTGACCTGCTTTTGCGCCCGCGATTCCGGGGTTCCGTAGTCGATCTCTTCGACGAGCGATGGGAAGTCGGCCTTGATGTTCATCTGCCAGCTCCTACTCAGCAGCCACGCGCGCCGGCGCGGGCTTGAAATCTTCGGGGAAATGCGTGATCGAACTCATCACCGGGTAAGGCGTGAAGCCGCCCAGCGCGCACAGCGAACCGAACTTCATCGTGTTGCAGAGGTCGGTGACCAAAGCGAGATTCTTTTCCGGCTCGATCCCGGCGGCAAGCCTGTCAATGGTCTCGATGCCGCGCGTCGAGCCGATGCGGCAGGGCGTGCACTTGCCGCAGCTTTCGATGGCGCAGAACTCCATCGCGAAGCGCGCCTGCTTCAGCATGTCGGCCGTGTCGTCGAACACGGTGATGCCGGCATGGCCGATCAGCCCGTCGCGCTTGGCGAATTCCTCGTAGTCGAACGGCGTGTCGAACAGGGCGCGCGGGAAATAAGCGCCGAGCGGGCCGCCGACCTGTACTGCCTTCACCGGACGGCCAGTGGCCGTGCCGCCGCCGATGTCATCGACGATCTCGCCGAGCGTAAGGCCGAAGGCGGTCTCGAACAGGCCGCCATTCCTGACATTGCCGGCGATCTGGATCGGGATGGTGCCGCGCGAGCGGCCCATGCCGAAATCCTTGTAGAAGGCCGCGCCCTTGTCCATGATGATCGGCACCGAGGCCAGGCTAATGACGTTGTTGATCACCGTCGGCTTGCCGAACAGGCCTTGGATGGCCGGCAGCGGCGGCTTGGCGCGCACCACGCCGCGCTTGCCTTCGAGGCTGTTCAACAGCGAGGTTTCCTCGCCGCAGACATAGGCGCCGGCGCCGACGCGGATTTCCATGTCGAAGGCGTTGGGCGAACCCAGTACGTTGACGCCGAGCACGCCGGCCTTGCGGGCGATTTCGACGGCCTTGTTCATTGTCGCCACCGCATGCGGATATTCCGAGCGGATATAGACGAAGCCCTTGGTCGCTCCGGTGGCGATGCCGGCGATCGTCATGCCCTCGATCAGCACGAAGGGGTCACCCTCCATGATCATGCGGTCGGCGAAAGTCGCGCTGTCGCCCTCATCGGCGTTGCAGACGATGTATTTGCGCTCGGATGTCGTATCCAGCACCGTCTTCCACTTGATGCCGGTCGGGAAGCCGGCGCCGCCACGGCCACGCAGGCCTGAGTCGGTAACCTGCTTGACAATGTCGGCCGGCGCCATGGCCACGGCGTTCTGCAAACCCTTGAGCCCACCAAGCGATTTGTAGGCGTCGAGCGACAGCGGATCGTTGATGCCGCAGCGGGCAAAGGTCAGCCGGGTCTGCTTGGCCAGGAACGGGATCTTGTCGGGCGCGCCGAGCCAGCGCTTGTGGTGGCCACCGGTGAGGAAGCCGCTGTCGAACAGGCTCCTGACGTCGGAAGGCTTGACCGGTCCGTAGGCGACGCGGCCGTTGGCGGTCGCCACTTCGACCATCGGCTCGAGGAAATAAGCGCCGCGCGAGCCGTTGCGGACGATCTTGGCCTCGATGCCACGCTCGGCGAGTTCCGCGCGAACAGCCATGGCGACCTTCTCGGCGCCGAGCGCCAACGCGCCGGAATCGCCGGGAATGTAGATGCGGGGGATCATGAGCGCACCTCGGCAAGGATCTCGTCGATCTTCTCGTCATCGAGCCGCCCGATCACCTCGCCGTCGAGCATCGCCGACGGCGAACAGGCGCAAAGCCCGAGGCAATAGACCGGCTCGAGTGTAACCGATCCGTCGCTTGTGGTCTCGTGGAAACCGATGCCCAGCAACTGTTTGATCTTGGCGGCGACGGAATCCGAGCCCATCGACTGGCAGGCTTCCGCCTGGCACAGCTTGAGGACATGCCGCCCGGCCGGCCGGGCACGGAAATCATGGTAGAAGGTGACGACGCCGTGCACCTCGGCCCTGGAGAGATTGAGCCCATCGGCGATAACAGGCAGGGCCGCCTGCGGCACATGGCCGAATTCTTCCTGGATCTCGTGCAGGATCGGCAGCAATGGGCCTTCGAGGCCCTTCATGTCTTCGATAATCGCCGCCGTGCGCGATGCGATCTCGGTACTTGCAGGCTGCATCGTCATGCAGCGCCCTCCCTGGTCGGTGCGCTCTAGCGCTAAGTCGTTACAAAAACAGAGGAAACCAGCGAAATCAATAAAGCTGATCCGTCGCTTGATAGAAATCTTCTATCAAGCACGCTCAGCCGCCATTCTCTACCCTAGTGATGGGCGCGGAAATCGTCTGCCAGCGCCATTGCCTCGTCCAGCAGCGCCTGCACCAGCGGCGTGTGCGGCTCACGCGGCGCGGCCACCAGGCCGACTGTGTGGCTGGCGTCGGGCTCGACGATCGGAATGGCCCGGATCGGCTCTGAAAAGCCGAATGTTTCCGCAAGGTTGAGCGGCATGACCGACGACCATTTGCCGGTGTGGATGTGCGAGAACAGCACGATCATCGAGTTGGATTCAAGCGTCGGCCGTACCTCCACGCCGGCCTCGGCCAGATGCTGGTCGATGATGCGGCGGTTCTGCATGTCCGGCGTCAGCAGGCACAGCGGCAACCGGCTGATCTCGGCCCATGTCACTTTGTCGCGGTCAAAATAGGGGTTTCCAACCGCTGTGATCAATTGATAGCGCTCGTCATACAGCGGCACGCTGGTTACCCGCCCGAGCGGCTCGTTGTCGAGATAGGTGATTCCGGCATCGATGTCGAAATTGCCGAGCAGCGACAAGACTTCGATCGAGGTGCGCGACAGCACCGAAAAGGTGACGCCCGGGTGCTTTTCGCGAAACGGCGTCGTCAGCCGCGCCACCATGGCGAGTGCGGTCGGGATGGCGGCAATGCGGATGCGTCCGGAAAGGCCGTGGCGCGCCGCGCGCATCTCCTCGCGCATGCTCCTTGAATCACCGACGATGCGGCGCGCCCAGACCAGCACCTGCTTGCCTTCCGGCGTCAGCCCCTGGAACCGCGACCCGCGATTGACCAGCATGACGCCGAGTTGCCCCTCCAATTGCTTGATACCGGCCGACAAGGTCGGCTGGGTGACCCCACAGGCCTCAGCCGCCCGGCCGAAATGCTCTTCCTTGGCCAATGCGATGAAGAATTCGAGTTTGTCGATCATGCCATCCTTCCGGTCGTCATGCGCAGGCTCGGGGAAATTCGCCTTTGCCGCAAGCGCCATGCGTAATCGTTCCGCATCCACATCTTTCAGCCGGCTTACTGTTTCCTGCGGCGTCGTGCGGCGCTATGTCAATGAAACGGTCGTGAACCGGGCGCGATGGGAGACTGACATGCTGGGCTGGTTCCGCAAGCTGCTGCCGCGCGAAGATCGTTTCTTCGAGCTGTTCGAGCGGCATTCCCGCACGGTGGTCGGCGGCGCGGAAGCGCTGCAGCAACTGCTTCAGGGCAAGGACATCGATCGCTGGTGCCAGAAGATCGTCGATCTCGAGGACGAGGCCGATCATATCACCGCGGAGGTCCTGCTTGCCGTGCGGCGCTCTTTCATAACGCCTTTCGATCGCGGCGACATCAAGGATCTGATCCAGTCGATGGATGACGCCATCGACATGATGCACAAGACCGTCAAGACGGTGAGGCTGTTCGAGAAGCGGGAGTTCGATCCGCTGATGCAGGAAATGGGCGCCGTCATCGTCGCCGCCGCCCGGCTGGTCGCCGAAGCAATCCCGTTGCTTGCCAAGGTCGGCGCCAACAGCGCACGCCTCAACGCTATTGCCGAGGAGGTGATGCGCGCCGAAGGCCGGGCCGACGATTTGCATGAGCAGGGCCTGAAGGATCTGTTCAGGCGCCATGGCCGCGATGACGCGATGGCCTATCTGATCGGCAGCGAGATCTATGGCCAGCTGGAGAAGGTGGTCGACCGTTTCGAGGACGTTGCCAACGAGATCAGCGGCATCGTCATCGAGAACGTCTAGGAGATGGATGCCGCGATCGCCTTTCCCCTGCTGGCCGGCCTCGTCGCCGTCGCGCTGTTCTTCGATTTTCTCAATGGCCTGCACGATGCGGCCAATTCCATCGCCACCATCGTCTCCACACGCGTGCTCAGGCCGCACTACGCTGTGCTGTGGGCGGCCTTCTTCAACTTCATCGCCTTCATCTTCTTCGGCCTTCATGTCGCCGAGACTGTCGGGAAAGGCATCGTCGACGTCAGCATCGTCACGCCGGCGGTGATCTTCTCGGCCCTCGTCGGCGCCATCGTCTGGAACATCGTCACCTGGATCGCCGGCATTCCCTCGAGCAGTTCGCACGCCCTGATCGGAGGGCTGGTCGGTGCCGGCGTTGCGAAGGGGGGCATCGGCGCCATCGTCTGGTCGGGACTTGGCAAGACGGTCGCCGCGATCGTTCTCTCGCCGGCGACTGGTTTTGTCCTGGCGCTCCTCCTGGTCCTGGTGGTTTCGTGGCTGTTTGTGCGCCAGACGCCGTTCGCCGTCGACAGTACCTTTCGCGTCCTGCAGTTCTTTTCCGCCTCGCTCTATTCGCTCGGCCATGGCGGCAACGATGCTCAGAAGACCATGGGCATCATCGCCGTGCTGCTCTATTCGCAAGGCATGCTCGGCGAGAAATTCTACGTGCCGCTCTGGGTCGTCCTGACCTGCCAGTCGGCGCTGGCGCTTGGCACCCTATTGGGCGGCTGGCGGATCGTCCACACAATGGGTTCGAAGATTACCCGGCTCAATCCGATGCAGGGCTTTTGCGCTGAAACCGGCGGTGCCATAACGCTGTTCGCCGCCACCTGGCTCGGCGTTCCCGTATCGACCACGCATACGATTACCGGCGCCATCATCGGCGTCGGCGCCGCCCGCCGTGTCTCGGCGGTGCGCTGGGGCATCGCCGGCAACATCGTCATTGCCTGGATCGTCACCTTGCCGGCGACGGCGGCGATTTCGGCTTTTACTTATTTCGTCACAAGCCTGGCAGGCTGACGCGGAGCGCCGAAGCCTATTTGTCGACGAGGTTCAGGATGTTGCCGTCCGGGTCCTTGAACCAGGCGACCTTCATGTCCTGGCCGACATGGATGTCGCCCTTGATCGTCAGGCCGGGCATTTCGTAATGCTCGAAGACAACGCCTTTCGATTTCAATGATTTGACGACAGTCTCGATCCGATCGCCCACCGTCCACGTCACCGCCGTCGCCTTGTTGGTACCTGCGAATTGGGAATGGTAGACATTGATGAGCGTGTCGCCGCTTTTGTAGACGACAAGCTCGCCGCCCATGTCGTCGACCTGCTTGAGGCCCAGCGTGCCTTCATAGAAGGCCTTTGCCTTTGCCAGGTCCCTGACGGCCAGATTGGCCGTTGCGTTGCTGTTTTCGAGCATGACCGTCTCCTTCCTGGATTGTCGTGTCCTCGCTCAGGCAAACGAAATAGGGCACGCGGCCCGTTTGGCCATCGGCAATCGGCCGGAAGCGTCATCCGGGAAGAAACCGACAGCATCGGTCGTTTTCCGTGGCACGCCGGGCAAGCCTTTGCGTCACGGCTTGGTTCTCGCTGGAAACTGCACTATCTGGATTGCCAAACGCCGAGGAAAGATCATGTCCGTCACCAAGGAAATCGTCATCGAGCGCCTGAAGACGGTCAACGGGCCGGACTTCACAGGCAACATCGTCGATCTCGGCATGGTTTCCGAGATTTTCATCGCCGATTCGAAAGTCTTCTTCTCGATCACCGTTCCCGCCGCCAGGGCGCAGGAAATGGAACCGCTGCGTGCCGCCGCGGAGCGCGTGGTCAAGGCAATTCCAGGGGTTGCCGGCGCCGTGGTGGCGCTGACTGCAGAGAAAAAAGGCGGCGGCATGGAGGCGCCGGTGCCAGCGCGCCCCGCGGCCCGACCGGCACCACCCGCCGCTCCGCGCCCCGCGCCGCATGCTCCCGCGTCGCACAGTTCGGGCAAGCGCGGCGTGCCCGGTATCGAGGCGATCATCGCGGTTGCTTCCGGCAAAGGGGGCGTCGGCAAATCGACCACCGCAGTCAATCTGGCGCTTGGCCTTGCCGCCAACGGCTTGCGGGTCGGCGTGCTCGATGCCGACATCTACGGCCCGTCCATGCCGAAGCTGCTCAACATTCATGGCCGGCCGCAGACTGTTGACGGCAAGATCCTGAAGCCGATGGAGAATTACGGCCTCAAGGTGATGTCGATGGGCTTCCTCGTCGATGAGGAGACGCCGATGATCTGGCGCGGGCCGATGGTGATGTCGGCGCTGACGCAGATGCTGCGCGAGGTCGAATGGGGCCGGCTCGACGTGCTTGTCGTCGACATGCCGCCTGGAACCGGCGACGCGCAGCTGACCATGGCGCAGCAGGTGCCGCTGGCCGGAGCCGTCATCGTCTCGACGCCGCAGGACCTGGCGCTGATCGATGCCCGCAAGGGGCTGAACATGTTCAGGAAGGTCGACGTACCGCTGCTCGGCATCGTAGAGAACATGAGCTATTTCATCGCGCCCGATACCGGCAAGCGGTATGACATTTTCGGCCATGGCGGCGCGCGCCGCGAGGCCGAACGCCTCGGCGTCACCTTCCTCGGCGAGGTGCCGCTGGAAATGGGCATCCGCGAAAGCTCGGATGCCGGGGCGCCAGTGGTTGTCTCGAAGCCCGATGGCGCCGAAGCGAAAACCTATCGCGACATCGCCGCCAAGGTCTGGGACAGGGTCAATGAAGAACGCGGCGCGGCCGAAGCGGCGGTGCCGAGCATCGTCTTCGAGTGACCTCTTTTTGGTTTTGACGCAAATCCCAAGGGAAAGCCCTACGCGCTTTTTCCGGGAAAACCGTTTCACACTTTTCCTGGCATTGCTCTGGCGGGAGGGTCAGCCGCCGACCTTCTCGCCAAAACTCGAAAAGAACTGCCCGGCCAGTTTCTTCGACGTCGATTCGATCAGCCGGCTGCCGAGCTGGGCAATCTTGCCGCCGACATCGGCCTTGGCCGTGTATTTGAGCACCGTGGCATCCGGCCCATCCTCGTTCAGCGTCACGTCGGCGCCGCCCTTGGCGAAGCCGGCAATGCCGCCCTTGCCTTCGCCCTGGATGGTGTAGGAATGCGGCGGCTTGAGATTTTTCAGCGTCACTTCGCCGTTGAAGGTCGCCTTGATAGGCCCGATCTTCAGCACCACCGTCGCGGCCATCTCGGTCGGCGACTTCATGTCGAGGCTCTGGCAGCCGGGAATGGTCGCCTTCAAAACCTCGGGATCGTTCAGCGCTTCCCAGACTTTTTGCAGGGGTGCGGCAATGCGTTCCTCGCCTTCGATCACCAAAGCCATCAAGAACCTCCCGGAAACAATGGTTCGAAGCCCTAGCGCAGAGGCGCTGTTGTGTCTATCGCACCAAAGTGCGGGTTGGGAACGCGCGTGCCCCTTGCTTGCATTGACGCGTTGTCATATCGATTTGTCATACAAATACGGAGACCGTGATGGCCGGCGCCCCCACCAAGAAGAAAAAATTCCGCTCGCAGGAGTGGTTCGACAACCCCGACAACCCCGGCATGACGGCGCTCTATCTCGAGCGCTACCTGAATTATGGGCTGACGCGTGCCGAACTGATGTCGGGCAAGCCGCTGATCGGCATCGCCCAGACCGGCTCGGATCTGTCGCCGTGCAACCGCCACCATATCGAGCTCGCCAAGCGCGTGCGCGAAGGCATTGTCTCGATGGGCGGCATTCCCTTTGAATTCCCGTGCCATCCGATCCAGGAGACCGGCAAGCGCCCGACCGCGGCCCTTGACCGCAACCTTGCCTATCTCAGCCTCGTCGAGGTGCTCTACGGCTACCCGCTCGACGGCGTCGTGCTGACCATCGGTTGCGACAAGACGACGCCGGCGCTGCTGATGGCAGCGGCCACCGTCAACATCCCGGCCATCGCGCTGTCGGTCGGTCCTATGCTCAACGGCTGGCACAAGGGCAAGCGCACCGGCTCCGGCACCATCGTCTGGGAATCGCGCCAGCGCCTGTCGGCCGGCGAGATCGACTATGATGAGTTCATGGATATCGTTGCCTCCTCGGCGCCCTCGACCGGCTACTGCAACACGATGGGCACCGCCACCACGATGAATTCGCTGGCCGAGGCGCTCGGCATGCAATTGCCGGGTTCAGCCGCTATTCCCGCCCCCTATCGCGAGCGCGGCCAGATTTCCTATGAGACGGGAAAACGCATTGTCGAGATGGTGCATGAGGATTTGAAGCCGTCCGACATCATGACGAGAGAGGCTTTCGAGAACGCCATTGTCGTCAATTCGGCCATTGGCGGCTCGACCAACGCGCCTATCCATCTCAACGCCATCGCCCGCCACCTCGGCGTCAAGCTCGACAATGACGACTGGCAGACGGTCGGCCTCAATGTGCCGCTGCTGGTTAATTTGCAGCCGACGGGCGAATATCTGGGCGAGGATTACCATCATGCCGGCGGCGTGCCGGCGGTTATCGCCGAACTGATGAAGGGCGGGCTGTTGCCGCACCCCGGCGCGCGCACGGTCAACGGCAAGTCGATCGGTGAGAATAGCGAGGGCGTCGCCAACGAAAACACCGACGTCATCCGCAGCGTCGACAAGCCGCTGAAGGTCAATGCCGGCTTCATCAACCTCAGCGGCAATCTGTTCGATTCGGCGATCATGAAGACCAGCGGCATCTCGCCAGAATTCCGCGAGCGCTACCTCTCCAATCCGAAGGACCCGGAAGCCTTCGAAGGCAACGCCATGGTCTTTGACGGGCCGGAGGATTACCACGCCCGCATCGACGATCCGGCGCAAGGCATCGACGAGCACACGATCCTGTTCATGCGCGGCGCCGGCCCGGTCGGCTATCCCGGCGGTGCCGAGGTCGTCAACATGCAGCCGCCGGCATACCTCATCAAGAAGGGCATTCATGCGCTGGCCTGTATCGGCGACGGCCGGCAGTCGGGCACGTCGGGCTCGCCGTCGATCCTCAACGCTTCGCCGGAAGCCGCCATTGGCGGCGGACTGGCGCTGCTCAAGACAGGCGACCGCGTCCGCATCGACCTGAACAAGGGCACCGCCAACATTCTGGTCAGCGACGAAGAGATCGCCAAGCGCCGCGCGGCGCTGCAGGGCAATGGCGGCTACCACTATCCGCAGCACCAGACGCCATGGCAGGAAATCCAGCGCGGCATGGTCGACCAGTTCGACGAGGGCATGGTGCTGAAGCCGGCGGTGAAATACCAGGATGTCGCTCACACCAGGGGCGTGCCCAGGGACAACCACTGAGCACATCGCGGTGCTCATGCGGCGGCTTGATCTCAGGTCAAGCCGTCGCTGATGGCTTGAGGTTGGATTGTCTTAGCCCCTCACTGGAAAATGGCTGATGATTGCTTGCCGGATGCCGTGCTGAGACCGGATATCGAT
>NZ_VFTA01000051.1:0-35153 GCF_007003935.1 Mesorhizobium sp. WSM4310 | reverse complement strand
CCCCCCCCCCCCCCCCCCCCCCCCCCCCCCCCCTCGACCGTGAAGCCGGCGTTCAGCAACACCGCAAGCTCGGAAAACAGTCGGCTGAGGTCGACCCTGCGGGTCAGCGTCAGCGCGCTGCGCCCCGGCAGGCGAAGCTGCGGCCTTTCGCTGTTCACCGGCGCAAGATGGTAGGAGCGGCGGCCCTGCTGCGCCAATTTGCGGGCGGCGTCCTGTTTGGTCGACGCATCGAGAACGCCGGCCTCCGTCGAGCCGTCGGCCAGGTAGGCGCGATAGGCGAAGGCCGGCATCAGTCACCGCCCGCGAGATCGATGACACGGCGGACCTCGTCCATGGTGGTGACCTGCGATCGGGCAAGCGCGGTTGCGTGGACCGACAACGGCACGAGGTCGTCCTCGGCGGCAATGCGGCCGATCTCCATTTCGCCGGCGCCCTGATCGATAAGCTCGGCAATGCGCGGCGACACCTGCAGCATTTCATAGGTCACCGTGCGCCCGCTGTAGCCGGAGCCGTTGCAGGTGCGGCAGGCCGGACCGGTCTGCTCCGCACCCCGGCAGGTCGGGCAGATACGGCGCAACAGCCGCTGCGCGATGACGCCGCGGATCGTCGCGCCGAGCAGATAGCCGTCGATGCCCATGTCGCGCAGGCGTGTCAGCGCGCCTGCGGCACTGTTGGTGTGCAGTGTCGAGAACACGAGATGGCCGGTCAAGGCCGCCTGGACCGCGACCTGCGCCGTTTCGCGATCACGAATCTCCCCGAGCAGGATGATGTCGGGATCCTGGCGCAGGATCGAGCGCAAGGCAGCGGCGAAGTCGAGGTCGATCGCGGGATTGACCTGCAACTGGGTGATGCCGGCCATGCGGTACTCGACCGGATCCTCAACGGTGAAAATCTTGACGTCCGGCCGCGAACGCTCGGCCAGGATCGAATAGAGTGTCGTCGTCTTGCCGCTGCCGGTCGGCCCGGTGATCAGCACGATGCCATTGGCCGCTTGCGACATGTTGCGGATCTTGGCCTGCGCGGCACCATCGAAGCCAAGCTTCTCCAGCTTCAGTTCGACGCCGGCGCGATCGAGAATGCGCAGTACGATGGCCTCGCCGTGAATGGACGGAATGACCGAGACGCGCAGGTCGACGTCGCGGCCGCGCACGGCAATACGCATGCGTCCGTCCTGCGGCAGGCGCCGTTCGGCGATGTTGAGCCGCGACAGGATCTTGATGCGGGTGGAGATACCGGACAGCATCGCGATCGACGCGGTGTCGACGGTGGACAGCATGCCGTCATGCCTGAAGCGGATGCGGACATGGTCCTCGAGCGGCTCGATGTGGATGTCGGTGGCTCTCGCATCGACCGCCTTGTGGATGGTCTCGGCGACGAAGCGCACGATCGGCGCCTCACGGGCAAAATCCTTCAAGCGCTCGAGGTCGTCAGGGCCGAAATCCAGGATTTCACCGTTGCTGCCGCCATTCGAAACGGCAGCCAGCGCTGATTGCTCGATGCGGTCGATGCATTCGGCGATCAGGCGCCTTGGCAAGATGCGCAGCGCCAGGGTCCGCTCATAGTGGAAGGCCAGTGCATCGATGGTGGCCGAGGAGAAAGGATCCGCCACGGCGACGACAAGCCGTTCGGCGTCCATCTGCAGCGGCAGGATGGCGTTTTCCCTGAGATAGGCCAGCGGCACGCTTGCCAGCATTTCGGGGCTGACCTGTTCGGGGATCTCGACCGGCATCGGTGCGTCGAGGTAGCGGCTGAGGCTGCTGGCAAGCTCCTGCTCGCCGATCAGCCCAAGTTCCGTCATCACCGTATCGAACGGATGTCCCGAAGTTCGCGATGCCCCCAAGGCGCGTTGGGCGGCATGCGCGGTCAGCACTTTCTCGCCCTCGAGAAAGGCGAGAAACGCCTCGATCCCCTTCGTCTGGACGGCAGCGTTCATGAGCTCCACCCCCGCAGGATCTGCGCCGCCTCATTGCCGAAAAGCACCTCGCAGCCGACGATGCCGGCGACCGGCGGCAATGCGCCGGCTTCGGCGGCCGGGCTCCGGGAGACGCGCGAGAATGCCGCGCCTGTCGGAGATTTTTCGATGATGAACCCGGCCTCGCCCGCGATGCCGGAACCGTCCCGCCTCACCACCACTTCGACCGTATAGGCTGACGCATCGGCCACCGCCTGAACGACCGAAGCACTGGAGCCACCGGCAAGGGCGGCGCGCAGACGGTCTGGCGCGCGGTCGGCGCTGATCGTGCCACGCTTCGAGTTGACCGTGAAAACGCCATTCAAGGTCCGCAGGGGTATCGACGACAGTGCTGAAAACTCCTGCAGTTCGGATACGGATTCGAACGGCGCCTGCTTGTCCTCGGGCGGCCCGACGGCGCTTCTCGACCGCGGCAGGTCGGCGAACAGCTTGGCGTTGTCGCGAAACCGGAGCGCGGCCTTGGCCAGTTCGGTCGACGCCCGCTGCTCGAAGCCGAGCGCCGCGAAGCCAAGCTCCAGCAGGCGGTCATCCGCGGCATTGAGATCGATCAGCCCGCCATGATCCTGGACGCGCACGGCGAAACTGAACCCTGCCGACCGGCATGATGCCGGCGTGGAATCCAGCGGAAACTGTTGCCGGCCGGAGGTGCCGGTCAACATGCTCGCGACCACATTGCCGAGGCCTTCGGCCAGCAGCAACAGGCGCTCCTGTTCGACCTCGCTGTTGGCGATCATCAACCGTGTTTTGGCCGTCACGGCAAAGGGGACGACGATCGCCGAGACGATCAGCATGAACACCAGCACGGCAACCAGCGAGAAGCCGCTGCGGGTGCTTTCATCCCGCGAGCTGGTGCCCGCGCTGTCATGGGGAGCGCGGTCGCTCATAGTTGCGGTTCGCTCGGGGGTGGCGGCGGCGCATTCTTCCATGGCGGATAAAGCGGGATGCGCGCCAGCTTGCCATCCCGCTCCAGCACGGCCTGATCCTTGTCGATCGCCGACACCCTCCAGCCGTCAACAGTGTCGCCACTGCCATACCAAACCGCGGCTTCGCTGCCGGCGACGCGCAGCAGCGCCTTCGCGGCGCCGCCGTGAATGCTGATGCCCAGCAGCGATGGGGCGACGGCCGGTGGGGCTTCGGGTGGTGGTGGCGCCGGCGCCGGCTCGACCGGCGCAACGGCAACCTCCACCGGAGGCGGCGCGACCGGCGGGGGCACGAATTTCCGGCGTGTCGGCGTGAACAGCGGGCGCTGGAACGTCTCGCTGAAATCGCCGGCTTCGGGAAATTGCAGCGATCCCGCCACCGAGGTTGGGCCGCCATCGTGCCCCTTGCCCGAGGCCACAGGTGTGATGTCGACAGGCGTATCGTAGAGCGCGACATTGACCAAAGCGAGGGCCGCGATCACCGCCGCAATCGCCAGGCCGGTGAATTTCCCGGTCATGGCTTGACCCCGGCGGGTGCCATCTGCGTTTGCAAAGGCCCGTAAAACAGGATCTCGGCGAAAAGCTCGGGGTCGCCGGTCCGTCCCGCCGCCGGCCTGACATCGGTGGTCCGCAAAGTGGCTTCGCGGATGAACAGCACCGGCAGCGAGGTCTCGATGGCGAGAATGGCGTTGTGGATGCCTTCCAGCGGCCCCGAAAGGTTGGCCCGCAGCCCGATGAAATCGACGCCGGCTTCGCTGAGCACCGGTGCATTGCCGGCGGACAGCACGCTGACCCCATTGGCGGCGGCAATCGCGTTCAGCCGGGTCTGTAGCCCGCCGCGGATGATCGCCTCGCTGCCGCCGGTGAGAAATTCGGGATTGGCCGCGGCTTCCGGACTGGCGGCGCTGTCGAGGCGCTTTGCCAGGGCGGCCACGCTCTGCAGCTGGCCGAGAAGCTCGCGCTTTTCCTCGATCCCAGCCTGTGCGGAGGCGACGCTGTCGAACGCCGCGAACACCAGCCAGGCAAGCGCACAGGCCGTGACCGCGGCGATCGCCAGCGCAATCAGGCGGCGGATCGTCGGCCTCGTGTTGAGGATGGCGGAGAGCATCGTCAGAGCGCCCCGATCTTGGCCGAAATGGTGAAGTGCTCGCCGTCCTGACCGGGAACCTTGACCACCGGCGAGGCGAATTCGGGCGCCGAAAACAGTGGCGAGGCGTCGATCGGCTGGATCAGCTCGGCGGCCGAGGTGGAAAAACCTGATATGGTCAGGTCGTCGCCCTTGGCCGAGAGATCGGTCAGCCAGGCCGTGTCGGGCAGCAGATGCGTCAGCTCGGCCCATACGCGCACCAGCGATGCCGTCGTCTTCTTTTCCAGGCGGATTTTTTCGATCCGCTCAATGCCGGCCTGGCGCTTCTGCAGCGAGGTGCGCGCCGCCTTGGCCAGCACCTGCGCATCGGCGATCTGCGTATCCAGTTCAGCCTCGGCCTGCCAGGCGCGCCAATGCGCATGCACGAAGGTCACCAACACGGCCCCGGCCAGCACCGAAAGGGCCGCAATCCAGGCGGTCCTGGCACGCCGGTCACGCGCCGTCGGCGGCCAGATGGCGGCGAGGCTCAGCGGATCGGCGCGCAGCGTGCCGGCCGGGTGCGACAGCGACAGGCAGCGAACGCACCCGCCGGCGCGGCGGACCGCGTCCAGCACGGCGGCAAGCGTCTTGGCCTTGACGACGTGGTAGACGCTGTCCTGCGCCGCCGTCGCGGCGAAGACGACATGCACCTGCGCCGGGTCGATCGGCGTCGAAGCCATAAGGTCGAGTTCGGCCATGTCGCGTGCCTGCCGAACCGGCAACCGCCGCGCCGCGAGATGGCGGGGCAGGAACAGGCCTGGCTGGATGCTGATATCGAAGCTCGGCCGCCTGCGCCGAGACCCGCCTTGGAGCAGTGCCAGTATCTCGTCGGAGGAAGCCGTCAGCGTCAGCGGGATCGACTGGAACTCCGGCGCCTTGGCCTCGCGCACACGAATGCCGTCATCCGCCAGGCTGACGATCCAGTCGGCGGCGGACACTTGCTCTTTCCTGGGAACAACCCGCGTCCAGACCTCTCGCAGCTCATCGAGCCACCAGTCGAAAAAGTCCAGAAATTGCGCGTTGAATGTCGCCACAATCAACCACCCGCCGCCCCGGCTGATTCTCAGCCGGGGTTTCAGGCCGAGACTACTACAGATGGTGGCGTGATGCGGATATTTGCGAAGGCGCAGGAGAGGGATTAGCCACAGCTTTTGTTGGAACGCCGGGGGATAGCGAGGGAGCTATGTGTCTTCCATCGGAAGGATGGGCCTACAATCCCGAACGACCCGAAGCCGGCAAGCCGCCGGCGTGAACCAGGGTCACTTTTCGCCCCGCCGAGCGCGCACCGCTTCCGGCCCGCCGGGCCACTCGGCTGGCTCTCAGCCATTCAGTCAGAGCGAGTCGTATACGGCTTCGATCAACATCTTGCGGCGCGGGTCCATGTCGTCAAAACCCAGCATGCGGTTGGTGACGTAGCCGAAACCGACGCCGGCACCGGGATCGGCAAAGCCGATGGCGCCGCCCCAGCCGGTGTGGCCGAACGTTTGCGGCGACGCACGGCCGCCATAGACCGGATCTTCCATCTGATAGCCGGCGGCGAAGGCGGTGGGTGCGGCGAAGCTTTCGTCCGTGCCGCGAACACGCTGACGCGCCGCCGCTTCGATTGCCGCGCGGCCGATCAGTGGATGGCCCTCCCAGACGCCACCGGCTGCCATCATGCCGTAAATACGCGCCAGTGCGTGCGCCGTCGACTGGCCATTGCCGCCCGGCACCTCGGCGGCGCGCCAGACGCGGTCGTTGGGGGCCAATGCACGGGGCGCCGGATTGTCGGCTGCGTGGGGAAAGGGCGAGGCGCGGACAAAGTCGACCCAGTCCGAGGCACCGGGGCCTTCGATCATCTCGGCGACCCTGGAATCCTCACCGTCCGGCAGACCGACATGAAAATCGGCTCCGAGCGGGCCCGCGATCTCTTCGCCGATGAAGCGGCCGATGCTTCGTCCGTCGACGCGTCGCAGCACTTCGCCAGCAAGATGACCGTAGGTAAGCGCGTGATAGATGCAGCGGCTGCCGGGCTCCCAGAGCGGCGGCATGGCCGCAAGCGCGTCGACAAAGGGCGTCCAGGCGAACATACCCGCCTCGTCCATCGGCACGGCAAGACCATTCAACCCCGCCTGGTGCGACATCACCTGGTCGAGCGTGATGCGCTCCTTGCCTCCGGCCGCGAATTCCGGCCAGTAACGGGCAATGGGTGCGGCATAGTCCACCCTGCCGCGCTCCACCAACATTGCAATCGCCAGCGCCACGACGCCCTTGGTGCAGGACCAGACATTGATCAGCGTATCCTGCCGCCACGGGCGGGTTCGCGCGGCATCGGCATGACCGCCCCACAGGTCAACGACAGTCTTACCGTGGACGACGACGGATACGCCACCGCCATGTTCCAGCCCCTCGGCGAAACACTCGGCAAACGCCGCGCGCACGGCACCAAAGCGCGGATCGCAGATACCATCCATGTTCATGCGTGAATTCTCACCAGGTACTGATATGACGGGCATGCCGTTGAGGCCATTCTGGCTTGGCGAGAACCCGCCAGTCCAGTGAATTGCCGGCTTCGACCTACTGCTTCACCGAGGTGGAGGTGCCCCAAGTATCCGACAGCACGTAGCCTTGGGGATAGGGATCGGTCGGATCGAGATAGTAGCTGTGCTCGCCTGTAATCCAGGCCCGGCCGGTGATCTCCGGAACGATGGCCTTGCGCCCAGCAATTTCCGTCAGCTCCACGATCCTGCCGGTGAAGCGCGAGCCGATGATCGATTCGTGGATCAACACGTCGCCAACGCCCATCATGCCGCGCGCTTGCAGCACGGCCATGCGGGCCGACGTACCCGTTCCGGTCGGGCTGCGGTCGGAGCGGCCCGGCGAGACAATGCAGGTGTTGCGCGTGACATTGCCCGGCCCCTGGAACGGCATGGCGAACTGGACGATCGACACGCCGCGCACATGGTCGAATTGCGGATGCACGACATCGAGCTGCCCGCGCGCGGCCCGCCTGATCTTCTCGCCGGCCACCGCCAGTTCGCGCGCCTCGTCGGGGGCGACCGAGAAGCCGAGCGCCTTGGCATCGACGATGGCGTAGAACATGCCGCCATAGGCGATGTCGACGATGAGCGTGCCCAGCCCCTCGACCTCGATGGCAGCGTCGAGACGTTCGGCAAAGGCGGGTGCGTTGCGCAACGTGATCGAGACGCATTTGCCGTCGCGGCATTGCGCGCGCACCTCGATGACGCCACCCGGCATGTCGAGCTTGAAGCGCGTCTCGGGCTCCTGCATCGGCACCATGCCGGTCTCGAGCAGCACCGTGGCGACGCAGATCGTGTTGGATCCGGACATGGGCGGATATTCTGTCGGCTCCATGATGATGGCGCCGGCGGCGCAATCCTCGCGCGTCGACGGAACGAGCAGGTTGACGTGGCGCGCGACGCTGCCGCGCGGCTCGCAGATCAGCATGCGCCTGATATGGTCATGATCGCGCTCCATCGTGATCATCTTGTCCATCATCGTGCGACCAGCCGGCGGCAGGACACCGCCGATGATGACGTCGCCGACTTCACCTTCGGCATGACAGCCGACGACACGAATGCTGGTTTTGCTGCGCATTGCTGTTCCTGCGTTGGTCCCTGGCGGCCACGACTATTTTGCTTGGCAAGCCGTGCCGCTTCGGGACAAACTGATCAATCCGCGTGCAAGCCTCAAGGAGAATCCGAAATGACCTCTAATGTTTTTTCCGGCTGCATGCCGGCGTTGATGACCCCATGCACGCAGGACCGCCAGCCCGACTTCGACGCGCTGGTGCGCAAGGGACGAGAGCTGATCGCGGCCGGCATGTCGGCTGTGGTCTATTGCGGCTCGATGGGCGACTGGCCGCTCCTGACCGACGAGCAGCGCATGGAAGGCGTCGAGCGCCTGGCGAAGGCCGGCGTGCCGGTGATCGTCGGCACCGGCGCGGTCAACACCGCCAAGGCCGTCGCGCATGCGGCGCACGCCCAGAAGGTCGGCGCCCGGGGCCTGATGGTGATCCCGCGTGTCTTGTCGCGCGGGCCCTCGGTGACGGCGCAGCGCCATCACTTCAAGGCAATTCTTGCCGCCGCGCCCGACCTGCCGGCGGTCATCTACAACAGCCCCTATTACGGCTTTGCCACACGTGCGGACCTGTTCTTCGCCCTGCGCGCCGAACATCCGAACCTGGTCGGCTTCAAGGAGTTCGGCGGCCCGTCGGATCTGCGCTACGCGGCGGAAAACATCACCAGCCGCGACGATGAGGTCACGCTGATGATCGGCGTCGACACAGCGGTCTTCCACGGTTTCGTCAATTGCGGCGCGTCCGGCGCCATCACCGGCATCGGCAACGTCCTGCCAAAGGAAGTGCTGCACCTTGTGGGCTTGAGCCAGGCGGCAGCCAAGGGCGACGCCGAGGCCCGCCAGCGCGCGCTGGAACTGGACGCCGCGCTCGCCGTGCTGTCCTCCTTCGACGAAGGCCCAGACCTGGTGCTCTATTTCAAGCACATGATGGTGCTGAAGGGTAATCCCGAGTACCTGCTGCACTTCAACGACACGGATGCCCTGACCGACAGCCAGCGCGGCTATGCCGAAGCGCAGCTCAAACTGTTCGACAGCTGGTATGCCCAATGGTCGAGGCAACCCGGTGTGATTGCAAGGTCCGCCGCCTGAGCCTGGCAGATGCGACGGGCGGCCATGGTTACGGCCGCCGGTTGCATCGCGGGGCTGAGCAGCCGCTGTCTGACTTAGTGCCTGACCATCCCGGCGTCGACATTCAGCGTCTGGCCGGTGATCCAGCGCGCATCGTCGGAGGCCAGGAACGAAACCACATCGGCGATATGTTCCGGCTGCCCCTTGCCCTTCATCGCCTGCAGCATTTCGACAAAGCCGAACGCCTCGTTGTGCGGGCTCGCCTTGACGCCATCGCTCTCGATCAGGCCGGGCGTCACCGCATTCGCGGTGATGTTGTATTTGCCGAGTTCGGTGGCCAGCGCCCGGGTGAAACCGATCACGCCGCCCTTGGCCGCGACATAGGCCGCCATGTTCGGTGTGCCGGCAAAGAAGGTGTTGGAAGCGATGCTGATCACCCGCCCGGCCTTGCCTGCCGCGCGCATCTGGTCCGTGCCGGCGCGGGTGACGATGAAGGTCCCCGTGAGATTGACGTCGATGATCTTGCGCCAATGGTCGAGATCGACGTCGTCCCAGGCGACGAACGGCACGATACTGGCATTGTTGACCAGGATATCGATCCCTCCGGTCAGAGCCTGGATTTCGGCGAAGAGTGCCTTGACCGAGGCCGGATCGGAAATGTCGGAGGCGATCGCCCTCGCCTTCCCGCCGATCGACGCGGCGGCAGCCTTGGCGCCTTCGGCGTTGATGTCGCTGAGGATGACGGTTGCCCCGTCGGCGGCAAGCCGCGCGGCGATCGCCTTGCCGATACCCTGTGCGGCGCCGGTAACCAGGGCCGTCTTTCCCGCAAGCCGTTCAGTCATGAAAATGCTCCCTCAATCCGTGATCTGGTGATGTCTGTTCAGGCGTCGGCGTCGACAACGGCCAGCGCCGCTTCGATGCCTTTTCCGATTGCGAGTTTCTGGCCGGCGGCATTCATGGCGCCGCCAAGTGCCGTCAGCGCCGCGATCGCATAGATCGGCTGGGCGGTCGGCCCCATATGGCCGATGCGCGTCAGCTTCCCCAATGTCTCGCCGCGGCCCGACGAAAACACCACGCCGTAGCGGGCGCGCGCGGCCTGGCGAAGCGCCTTCTCGTCGACACCGTCGGGGGTGCGAACGGCGGTAGTCGTTGGCGACGCGATGCTGTCGCTGGCGGCCCAGATCGCCAGGCCCATCGCGGTGACGCCCGCGCGCATGGCCCTGGCGGTGAGCGCGTGGCGCGCCCACACCGCCTCCGGTCCCTCATTGAGGTAGAGATCGAGCGCGACATCGAGCCCGTTGATCTCCGAGACCGACGGCGTGAACGGAAACGGCTTGTCCCTCGACCAGGCGTTTTCCCAATCGACGATGCTGAGCATCGATGCGCGCGGCGCCAGGGGATTGGCCTTCATCTTGGCCCAGGCCCGCTCGCTGACGCCCATCATGGTGAGGCCGGGAGGAGCGCCCAGGCATTTGTTGGGGCCGGTGACATAGATATCGGCCTTGCAGTCTTCTGGATGCGTCTTCATGCCGCCAAAGGACGAGACCGCGTCGACGATGAGATAACCGCCATGCGCCGAAACCAGCTCACCGATGGCGTCGATCGGATTGATGGTGCCGGACGGGGTGTCGTGATGACAGACCGAGACGATGGTGATTTCCGGATGCGCCTTGAGCATGCCGGCGACCGCCTGCGGGTCGATCGCCTCATTGTAGGGCACCTCGATCTCGAGCAGATGCGGCGAGTACCGTTTCGCCCAAAAGCCGAAGCCCTTGCCGTAGACGCCCGAGGCAAGGTTGAGCACGACGTCATCAGGCGCGATCAGTGACGCCGCCGCCGCCTCGAGGCCGAGCACCGGTTCGCCATGCAGGATGACCGGCTTGTTCGACAGCCGCATCGCCTTCTGCGCCTTGTCGACCACACGCTCGTAGAAGAGCTGGAACGCAGGATCGTAATCATAAAGCACCGTGCGGCCGAGGCCGCGCAGCACTTCTGGATAGGCGTTCACCGGCCCCGCGGTCAGGGTGATGACCGGATCGGCGTGTTCGGGATAGGGCATCATCTTGTCTCCGGATTGGCGGCGGTCAGCCGTAGAATTGCGTGCCGGTCCTGTAGGTCTTGAAGTTGTCCATGTCGTGCGAGTACATCAGCTCGGCGCCATGGTCCTCGGCGAGCTTCTTCACCTTGCGCATCGAATTGACTCCCGCCACCGGGTCGATGTGGAAGGCCGCCTGGCACAGCGTCTCCAGGCTCTTCTGGGTGTAGGCGGCGTCGATGGTGAATAGGATCGGCTTGCGCTTGGGGAACTCGACCAGCAGACTGTAGTGGCCGATCGAATGGCCTGGTGTCGAGATCAGCTTGACGCCCTTGGCGAGATCGACGTCGCCGTCGATGCCCTCGAAGGTCGAGTTGGCGCGCGTCGTGCCTTCCAGCAGTTGCGCGGTCGCGCCACGCGCTTCGGCGGCCTCCGCCGAGAAGCTCAGGTCGGAATAGCCAAGATGTTCGAAAGGCTGCGGATTGCACGCCTGCGGCACTTCCGAGCGATGGCAGATCTTCTTGGCATGCGGAAAATACTTGTTGCCGCCGCAATGGTCGAAATGGAAATGCGAGTTGACGACGACGTCGATGTCCTTGGGTTCGAGCCCGAGCAGCGCAAGCGCGCCAGGAATGGTCTGGTGCTTTTCCTGGATCGGCTTCTCGAAGGGCAGCACCTTCATGACGTGATCATAGTCGTAGCCGGTGTCGATGAGGAACCGGCCCTCGGCATGCTCAATCAGGATCGAATAGACGGGGAAGCGCACTTCGCCGCCCGGGCCGCGATTCCAGAACACGTGATAGCCGTCGAGAACGAGCGAGCCGCCGTCGAGCAGGTAGACCTTGGTATCCGACATTCTTGCCTCCTGTTTGGCGCGGGTCCCTTCCGCGCATCTGATTGTGGTCAGCGCGCGCCGCGCTCGTATGGAATGCCTAGTGCCGCCGGAAGGCTGGCACGCCGGCCGAACAGCACCAGCATGATCATCACCGCCAGGAACGGCAGCATCTGGATGACGTCGGTCGGTATGTTGATGCCGGCCACCTGCATGGCCGTCGTCAGCGACAGGCAGACGCCGAACAGCAGGGCGCCGAAAAGCACCCAGACCGGGCGGCCGCGCGCCAGCATGGCCAGCACGATGCCGAGAAAGCCGGCGCCATTGGTGATGAACGGAATGAACAGGCCGGCCCCGACATTGGCGAGAAAGGCGCCGCCGAGCCCGGCCAGCGCGCCGGTCGTCAGCACCGCGATCGTCCGAGTCCTGATGACGTCGATACCGGCAACGTCGAGTGCTGCCGGCTTGTCGCCGGCCGCCTGCAGATTGAGGCCGAGCTGCGTGCGCCGATAGAGGTAGCCCATGCCGAACACCAGCGCGACCGCCAGATAGACGATCAGATGGTGTTTGAAGAAGGCCGGCCCGACGACAGGAATATCCGACAACAGCGGAATGACGGTAGCGTCCGCCGCCGGCAGGCGGGGATAGCTGCGCGAGAATTGGAAATGATGAAGCAGTGCCGTCAGGCCTTCTAGACCGAGCGTCAGCGCGATGCCGATGACGATCTGGTTCAGCCCGATGCGCACGCACAGCAGCGCCATGATCAGCGCCACCGCGACGCCGCCGGCGGCACCTGTAAGGAAGCCCAGCCACAACGACCCGGAATAGAAGGCGCCGACGAAGCCGAGATAGGCGCCGGCCAGCATCATGCCTTCGATACCGATGTTGAGCACGCCGGCTTTTTCCGACATCTGCTCGCCGAGGCCGGCCAGCAGCAGCGGGATGGCGGCGGTGACGGCGCCGAACAGCAGCGCACTGAGAAAGACTTCGCTGAAGAGCCCGGTCATGCCCTAAGCCTTTCTCGACTGGTTGTAGCGATGGTCGACATATTCGGCGAGCGCCAGCACGATCAGCACGATGGAGACCAGCACCAGCGTGAAATGATTGGGCACACCGAGCCGCCGCGCCGCGCTTTCGCCGCCGATCGACAGCACCGAGAGCAGGAACACGAAACCGATCGCGGCAAAGCCGTTCATGCGGGCGAGGAACACGGCCGGAATGACCGCCAGCCCGTAGGCGGGATTCCAGTCGGCGCGGACATTGCCCTGGACGCCGATGATGTCGACGGCGCCGGCAAGGCCGGCCAGCCCGGCCGAAATGGCGAAAACAGTGACGGTCAGGCCAGACACGCCGAGCCCCGCATGGACCGCGGCGCGCGGATTGGCGCCGACGATCCGGAGCTTCAGCCCGAACGCCGTGCGCGTCATCACCAGATGCACGATGATGATCGCCGCCAGGCCGAGCAGCAGGCCGCTGGTGATGGTCGTTTCGAACAGGCGCGGCAGCCGGTCTTCCACCGGCAGCGTACGTGTCTGCGGCACGGTCGTGCTGGGATCGCGAAACACCAGTTTGACCAGAACATTGGCGAGCGAGGTGCCCAGGAACGTCATCATCAGCGTGGTGATGATCTCGTTGACGCCCTGATAGGCACGCAGCAGAGCCGGCACCAGCGACCAGATCATCGCCACCGCCATGGCGATGAGGAAAGAAAAGGTCAGCGCCAGCCAGGACGGCATGATCTGAACGAGTACGGGCGCGCTGGCCGCCGCCGTCACCGCGCCAAGCAGGAACTGGCCGTCGCCGCCGAGATTCCACATGCCCGCGCGAAAGGCGACGATCAGGCCGGCGGCAAGAAACAGCAACGGCGCCATCCGGGTCAGCGTTTGCTGGATGCCGAGCGGGGAGAACAGTCCTTTCTCCAGCACGAAGCCGTAATAGGCGAGCGGGTCGACGCCGACGGCAAGCAGGATGCAGCCGGCTATGACGAGAGCGATGAGGATCGGGCCGAGCGTCATCAGCAGCCGATGCAGGATGTCGCGACGCGTCGCCGCCGCGCTCGTGGCATCGAGCGCGGCGGCACTGGTGGTGGGGGCGGTGTCGATGCTCATGCGGCAAGTCCGATCATCAGGCGGCCGATCCTGGTGCGGGCATCGTCCGTGTTCTCGACCGTGCCGACGATCGCTCCGTTGGCGATGACGGCGACGCGGTCGCACATGCTGAGCAACTCCTCGAGGTCGGTGGAGATGAGCAGCACGGCAAGGCCGCGGGCCGCCGTATCGCGGATGCGTTGGCGCGACGCCAATGTGTTGGCGAGATCGAGCCCATAGGTCGGCTTGTTGAAGATCACCACCTTGGCGCCTTCGGCCAGTTCGCGTGCCAGAAGCACCTTCTGGATGTTGCCGCCCGACAGCCGGGCGACCGGCGTCTTCAGGCTTGGCGTGCGCACGTCGTATTCGCGCACGAGCTGGGCGGCGCGCTCGTCGATGTCGCCACGCTGCTCGACGCCGTGGCGCCAGAACGGCGCAGCGCCGACCTGCTTGAGGAAGAAGTTGATCGAAACCGGGAAGGTGCCGACAGTGCCTTCGCCGAGCCGGTCGTCGGTCAGGTAACGCAGACCGCGCCGACGGCGTTCGCCGACGCTCAGCGCCTCGATGGCGACGCCCTCCAGCCGCACCGAACCGCCGGTCGCCGCGGGCGGGCCGGCCCGCGCTTCCGCCAACTGCTTCTGCCCGTTGCCGTCGATGCCGGCGATGCCCAGGATCTCGCCCGGGCGGATGTCGAAGGAGATCGACGACAGGCCGGGCGCATTGTCGGTCGGCGCGACCGCCAGATCCGCGACCTGAAGCAGCGGCGCCGCTTCGGCCCGCACTGTACGGATCGGACGCTCGACAGCTTCCGGATCGTCCTTCTGCTTGCCGAACATCAGTTCCACGATCTCCGAGATGATCGCCTGTTCGCCCAGCGCGCGAAACCGCTCGGGTGGGATCTCGCCGACCTTGCGGCCGAGCTTCAGCACCGAGATGCGGTCGCCGAAGGCCGCCGCCTCCTTGAGCTTGTGGGTGATGAAGACGATGGCCAGGCCCTGCTCGACGAGGCGACGCATCAGCGCGCCAAGTTCGTCGATGCCTTTCGGCGTCAGCATGGAGGTGGACTCGTCGAGGATCAGCAGCCGGCTGTTGCGCACCATGGCGCGCAGGATTTCGACCTGCTGCTGCTCGCCAAGCGAAAGCTCCGACACCTTGGCATGCAGCTTCACCGTGATGCCGAGACTGCGGGTGATCTCGGCGACGCGCGCTTCGAGCTCCTCGGTCCTGGGGCGTTGCCACCAGGGTCCGCCAAGCAACAGGTTTTCCGCCACCGTCAGCGTCGGCACCAGCATCATGTGCTGGAAGACAGTACCGATGCCCAGCGCCAGCGCATGGCGCGGCGATGTGATCGGCGTTGGCTTGCCGTCGACCAGTATGCGCCCTTCGTCCGGCTGCTGCAGGCCCGACAGCATGCCGATCAAAGTGGATTTTCCCGCGCCGTTCTCGCCGAGCAGCACATGCACCTCGCCGGGACGGATCGACAGGTCGACGCTGTCATTGGCAACAATGCCGGGAAACCGCTTGGTCACGCCTTCAAGCGCGACGATGTCGCGCCCGGCAACGGACGATGAAGAAGAACCGCTCATGAAAGCCCTGCACCAAAGAATGGTAATCGGCCGGAGGGGCGAACGGATCACCCCTCCGGCGGCTGACCCGTGATCGCTTACTGGGCGACGCTGGTCATCAGCGCCCTGACAGCGGCCGCGTCATAGACCGGATCGACCTTGATCTTGCCGGAAATGACGTCTTCGCGCAGCGTCTGGATTTCGGCCCAGACATTGTCCGGAATGGCAGCGGTTTTCAGCAGCTTCACCGAGTCGTCCTTGAGACCGATCGTGTAGTGCTTGGTGCCGAACGTGTCGGCCTTGATGTCGGCGATCATGGCCGCATAGACCGGCTCGATGTTCCACACCACCGACGACAGCAGGAAGCCCTTGTCGATCGGCGATTTGTCACCGATGACGTCGATGAAATAGACCTTGCCGCCATCCGCTGCCTTAGTCGTTTCGACCGCCTGCAGCATGCCGAAGCTCGAACCGTTGCCCTGGCCGAAGATGATGTCGGCGCCCGAAGCGATCACGCTTTCGGTGACGCGCTTGCCGCCGGCCGCATCGCTGTAGGCGGCCGGTCCGATCACCGCATAGGTGATCTTGACGTCCGGGTTTTCCGCCTTCACGCCTTGCGCGAACGCCGCCGACTGCGAATTCCATGATGGCGGTTCGCCCGAGACGACGATGCCGACGGACTTGGAACGCGACACCTTGGCGGCGAGACGGCCGGCGAGATAGGCGCCCTGGTGGCCGCTCAGCGTGTAATCGGCAACGAGGCCCTTCTCCAGGCCGTTCGGCGTGTCGACGATCGCCACCGGAACCTTCAACTCCTTGGCGATTTCAGGCCCCGAGGTGTTGTAGCCGCTGGCGTGGGCGATCAGCAGGCTGGCGCCGTCTGACGCAAGTTCGCGCAAGGTCGGACGAACGTCGCCATAGCCGAGGCCCTGGGCCACGACCACATCGACGCCGGCGGCTTTGCCAGCCGCCTTGGCGGCGTCGATGCCTTGCTGGTTCCAGCCGTAATCGGTGCCTTCTTCGGGCGTCAGGATGGCGATCGACTTGATTTCACCTGCAAGAGCGCCACCCATCAAGATACCGCCAAGTATAACTGCACTTACACTGCTTTTTAGAATCTTTAACATGTTACCCTCTCCGTTGATTTGCCAATCAATATTCTTGTTGTTATTGCGCAGAAGCGAGGTAGACTGCCTGAGAAAATTTACCCATGGAGCTCAGGCAAAGTGAAGATCCGTTACATTCTCCCTGTGGCGCTGGCGTTCACATCCTTTGCCAACGCGGTCGAGTTGCATCATGTCATCGTCCGCAAGGGCACCGACGGGCTCGACATGGTGCCGTTGACGATTTCGAATGCGGGCAAGGAAGGGCTGTCCTGCAATGCCGACTTCGCCCACTGGTATTCGGCAGGGATCGCGACGGTCGAGGCGGGCAAGAGCGCCCGCGTCGAGCTCTGGTTCGATGCCAAGACCGGCACGTTCACGATCCTCAACGACAAGCGCGAGAACCTGCCGGTCGAGCGGCTGTGGTGCGGCCTGTCGGGCCGCGCATACGCCACCCGCGTGCAGATCACGCTTGACCGCACCGACGCGGCCAAGGGAGCGCGCGCCGTGTCCTGCGGCGTGGAGCAGGACACGCTGGCGTGCCGATAGGTGCTCATCGATCCGTTGGCCCGCGACATGGCGCGGCCTATTCCTTGGCCAGGAACTTGTCGGTGAAGACGTCGTCCGCCGACAAGGCCGCCTTGAGCACGCCCTGATCGGTAAGCGTCTTCAGCGTTTCCTCCCACTGCGTCTTCGTCATCCAGCCGAGGCCGTGTTCCTTGGTGTCCGGGCTGGTGAAGGTCGACGCGATGTCGGCGTTGATCTGCGCCAGAAGCACATCCTTCTTGTCGGCGTAGCCGGGTGCGGCCTTGGCGGTGATCTCGGCTGCCTCTTCGGGGTGCGCCACGACATAGTCGAAGGCCTCCCTGTACGCCTTGACGAAGCGGGCTACGATTTCGGGCTTGTCCTTGATCATTGTCTGCGAGGTGAACAGGCCCGAGCCATAGGCCTTCCAGCCATGGTCCGAGCCCATCATGATGCTGAGCGAACCGGGGCCGCCGGCCTTGGCCTCCAGTTCGGGAACCTCGGCATCGACATAGCCGACTACCGTCTGGACCCGGCCCAGAAGCAGATAGCTTTCATAGGGCGGCGAAACGCTGTTCAGCGTCATGTCCTTCTCGGTCAGGCCGTTGGCCGCCAGGAAGCCCTTGAAGAAGATGTAGGTCGAACCGGCCGGATGAATGCCGATGGTGAGACCCTTGAGATCCGCCGGCTTGGTGAGCTTCGTCGTCTTCGCCAGCGAGATGATCGCCAGCGGCGAGTGCTGGTTGACGGCCGCCAAGGCCACGACGGGAACATTCTGCGACCGCGCGACGGCGAGCGTGGGAAGATCGCCGAAACCGAAATCAGCGTTCTCGTTGCCCACCAGCCGCATGGCGTCCGGCGAGCCCGACCCCTTGCGGATCTCGGCGACGTCGATGTCGTTCTTGGCGAAGAAGCCTTTCTCCTTGCCGACGAAGAACATGGCGTGGTTGCCGCGCACCACCCAGTCGAGCTGGACGTTGACCTTGTCGGCCGCCAGGGCGACGCTCGAGAAACCGAGTGTCCCGACATACGCCGCAAGCGCGGCTGCCTTGATGAGTGAGCGTCTGAGCATTTTTGTTCCCTTTTTCGTTGGTTGAGAGCGGACCTAGGACTGGCTGAATTTCGGCGCCCACGGCACCACGATGCGTTCGAGAATTTCGGCCGCGTAGTAGAAGGCGATGCCCAACACCGAGACGAGGAGCAGGGCAGCGAAGACCAGGGCGGTATCAAGCTGGGTCGAGGCGAACTGGATGACGTAGCCGAGCCCGTCCGATGCGCCGGCGAATTCGCCGACGATGGCGCCGATGACGCTGAGCGTCGCGGCGATCTTGGTTCCAGCCATCAGGTTGGGCAGCGAATGCGGAACGCGAATCCTGAACAGGATCTGCGTGCGGCTGGCGCCGACCGAATTCATCAGCGACAGCAGCGAGCGATCGACCGACTGCATGCCCGCCAGCATCGACAATGTCACCGGGAAGAAGGCAATGACCAGGATCAGGCCGATCTTGGGCGCGAGCCCATAGCCGAACCAGAGGATGAAGATCGGCGCCAGTGCCACCTTGGGCACGTTCTGGAACAGCACCACCAGCGGATAGAGCGCTCGCCCCAGCCAGTCGAAGCGCACGATGACCAGCGCGATGGCAATGCCGACCGCGACAGAGACAAGGAATCCGAACAGGATCTCGCCCGCCGTCACCAGCGTCGCTTGCATCAGCGTTCCCCATTGCGCGACCAGCGATTGCGCGATCTCGGAGGGGGCGGGAATGATGAAGGCGGATATGGCGAAAATCCGCACCACGGCTTCCCACACCACGATCGTCGCCAGCAGAAGAATGACCGCCGGAAGCCAGCTGCCTGTCGCCGCGCCCCAGCTTGAGGCAGGCCGCGATTCGGGCCGCGACTCGGAGAAATTGGTGGTGGGTTGATCGCTCACGACGCACCTCCCGGTTGATGGCTGGCGCGCAGCATAGTGCGCAGTTGAACCACCAGCCTGACGAACTCCGGATCCTCGGTGACCGACAGGTCGCGCGGATAGGGCAGACCAATGTCGAGGCTTTCGGTGATCCGCCCAGGCTTGATCCCCAGCACGTGGACATGGCGCGACAGGTGAATGGCCTCATCTATCGAATGGGTGACGAGCACGATGGTCTTGCCGGTGCGCTGCCAGATCTCCAGCAGCGACTGGCCCATGGCATCGCGGGTAATGGCGTCGAGCGCGCCGAACGGCTCGTCCATCAGCAGCACCGCCGGATCGAGCGCCAGGGCCCGCGCGATGGCGACGCGCTGGCGCATGCCGCCGGACAATTCATGGGGGCGCTTGTGGGCGCTGTCGCCCAACCCCACCAGCTCCAGCATCTCCTGGCCGCGCGCCCGCAACTTAGCACGCGAGAGCGACTTGTCGGCGATGCGGAGCAGCATCGATGCGTTGTCGACCGCGTTCTTCCAGGGAAGCAAATTGGCGTCCTGGAAGACGAGGCCGATCATGCGCTTGCGCGCTGCTTCGACAGGCGAAAGCCCGGCAATCGAAACGCTGCCGCTCGTCGGATCGACAAGCCCAGCCAGGACCTTGAGCAAGGTGCTCTTGCCGCAACCGGACGGACCGATAAGCGAGACAAACGACCCCTTCGGCACCGAAAGATCGATATTCTGCAGAACCAGTTGCTTGGCCATGACCACCGACACACCCTTGGCGGAGATCAGGTCGTCATGACGGATATGGGCGGGCCGGCCGCCGGCTGCTCGAATGGTTTCAACGCGCATGGCTTGCCACCCCATGCGCCGGCGTTAACCGCAGCCGCACCGTCCGGTCCGCGAAGGCGCCGTTGGCACAAGCGGCCGCCGTTACGACCTCCCCAACCCAGCCGGCTTTGTGAGCTCGATAGACCATTGGCTACTCCCGGCCTTCCAGGATGCGTCGCACCGCGACGAGTTTGCGCGCCCTCTCGCCTTGCAGCGCCTTGGTCTGCTCGGGCGTATAGGAGAACATGCCCTCGCCCGACTTGATGCCGAACTTCGACGCGTTGGTCTTTTCCAGCACCATGGGCGCGACATCGTCGCGATTGGAGAGATCGGCGTTGAGGAAGGACGAGACGGACTTGTAGATATCCAGCCCCGCCATATCGAGCAGCGCCATCGGCCCGATCACGGCGATCTTGTACCCGATGCCCCAGGACACGCATGTGTCGAGATCTTCCGGATCGATGACGCCGCGCTCGACGAGGTCGACCGCCTCGCGAAGCAGCGCATAGAGCACGCGGTTTTCGACGAAACCGGGGACGTCCTTCTTCACCACCACCGGCAGCAAGCCGATCGAGCGGATGAGATCGCGGATCGTCGCCACGGTTTGCGGCGCGGTCGTCTCGCCGGCGATCACCTCGATCATCGGGATGATGTGCGGCGGGTTCGACCAGTGCATGCCGACCATCCGCTCGGGATGCGAGATATGCGCCTGCAGCTTGGTGATCGGGATACCCGACGTGTCGGACGCGACGATCGTGTCGGAGGCAATCAGACTGTCGATGGTGCGATAGACATCGGCCTTGACCGAAATGTTTTCAGGAACGTTCTCGATGACGAGGTCGGCGCCGGATACCGCATCGCCGATATCGTCGGTGAAGCGAACCGTCCCGACGCCGGCCGACGGCGGCGCGATGCCCAAGGCGTCGAGAACGGTCTCGGCCACGCTCAGCATGGATCGCGCGCGCTCTATCGCTGCCGGGGCAACATCGCAGGCGACCACCTGCAGGCCGCCTCTGGCGAGCCGGGCGGCCATGCCCGGTCCCATCGTACCCAGGCCGATGATGGCGATATTTCGGATCATTGCACTGCCCTGCTTTCTTTTGAGCTCGCGATGAGGTCGGCGGCCTTTTCGGCAATCATGATCACTGCCGCGTTGATGTTTCCGCAGACCAGGTCGGGCATGACGGAAGCGTCCACCACTCTAAGCCCGGCGACGCCGCGAACCCGCAGTTGCGGGTCGACGACCGAGGCCGCATCGGCCCCCATCCGGCAGGTCCCGGCCGGATGATGCACGGTGATGGAGGTCTTGCGGATATGCTCGTCGATCTCGTCGTCGCTCTGGCACTTCGGGCCGGGAAAGAACTCCGCCTCGATGAAGGGCTGCATGGAGGGCTGCGCGGCCAGATCCCTTGCCACCCGGAAGCCGGCCCGAAGCGACTCCCAATCCTTCGGCGAGGCGAGGAAATTCTGGTGGATCAGGGGCGCCGCGGAAGGATCGGCCGAGGCCAGTTTCACCGCTCCCCGGCTTTCGGGCTGTGTCGCCACGATGCGCGTTGCGAAGCCATCCGCAAACGGCGCCTTGAACGGCTTGAAGTATGGCCATGCCGCGAGCGGCGCCGCGGTGAAGAGCAGCTGCACATCCGGCAAGGGTCGCGCCGGACCGCTCTTGAGGAAGGCGACAACCCCGCCGGGTACGTCGCCGGAAAAACCGCGTCCCGTCAGGTAGGTCTTGACGAAATCGAAGCCGATCCGATCGGCACGCATGTTGCGCAGGAAAGGGCCGCCCGGAGCGCGGCGCCGGTACATGAGAATGACCGAGACGTGATCCTGCAGGTTCTTGCCGACCGCCGGCAGGTTGACCCGCGTCTGGATACCGTGCGCGGCAAGCTCATCCTGCGCCCCGATGCCCGACAGCATCATGAGTTGCGGCGTGTTGATCACGCCACCGGAAAGCAGCACTTCCTTGCGGGCGACAATCGTGCGCTCGCCGCCGCGATGGTTGATGGTGACGCCGGTGGCGCGCGCACCCTCCAGCACGATCCTGGTTGCGCTCGCTTCCGTCAGAACGGTCAGGTTGGGCCGCTTCAGCACCGGCCGCAGATAGGCTGACGCGGTGGAGGCGCGCCGACCTTTCGCAATCGTCATCTGGAGGCGGCCGAAACCTTCCTGCCGCTCGCCATTGTAGTCCTTCGTCTGCTCATAGCCTGCCCGCACGCTGGCTTGCGCGAAGGCGTCGATCAGCGTGTCCTTGTAGCGGCAGAACTGGGTGCTGACCGGGCCATTGCCACCGCGATACTGGTCCGCGCCCCCTTCCCAGCTTTCCTGCTTGCGGAAATACGGCAGCACCTTGTCGTACGACCAGTCGCTGAGCCCTGTTGCTGCCCAGCGATCGTAGTCGCCGCGATTTCCCCGCACATAGGCCATGGCGTTGGTCGACGATGATCCGCCAATGACCTTGCCGCGCGCGCACTCGACCCTGCGTCCGCCGACATTGTCTTCCGGCTCGCAGAAATACATCCAGTCATGGCGGCGCTCGGTCAGAATCTTGCCCCAGCCAAGCGGGATGTGGATCATCGGATCGCGGTCCCAGCCGCCGGCCTCCAGCAACAGCACCGAACATCGCGGATCGGCGCTCAGCCGGTTGGCGAGCACGCAACCGGCCGATCCGGCTCCAACGATGATGTAATCGTAACTTTCCGCGTGCGGCATGGTTTCATTGCTTTCGTCCGACGCCCGGCGTCAGAGAACTATTGCGATGGAGGCTGGAAAAGCCTGGCCGACACCAAGCTTTTCCAGCTGATGTTCAAAGCCCGACGGACATCAGGCGAGACCCGCTTGCCTGAGGCGCTGCGACCAGTGATCCCACCCGCGATCGATCTGGGCGCCGACGAGTTTTCCTGCCGTCTTGATCTCGCCCGGCGACAGATATTTGATGTTGCCGATCTGCAGGCCGGCTGTCTGTGCCGCGGCGTTCTGTTCGAGATAGAAGGCCCGGAACACCACTTCCCGGACGGAATTGCCCACATTCACGACGCCATGGCGCGCCATGAGCACGACGGGATAGTTCCCGAGGCTTTCAGCGATGTCCCGGCAGACGCTCCGGCTGCCGCCAAAGAGATCGGTGTCGTCTCCCTGCTTGTCGCGTATCTCATAGACCGGGACGGCGTCGCCAAGGAAAGCACCCATATGGGTCACGGGCCGCAGCGGCTGGTCGGTGAAGCAATAGGGCAGGACGGCCGGCGAATGACTGTGGAGCACGCACTGAACGTCCGGCCGCGCCTTGTAGATCTCGCTGTGAATATAGCGCTCCAGATAGGACGGCCGGTTGTCCGAGGTCTCGCCGTCGAGATTGAAACGCAGGATGTCATCGACCGTTATCAGGCTCGGAGCAAGCTTCTGAGCCAGGAAGAAACTCTGGGGATCCTCAGGGTCCCGGGCACTGATGTGCCCGAACGTATCCAGGATGCCTTCGTTGAGAAGTATCTTCGTTGCCGTGACGAGTTCCGCGAAGACCTTCTGACGCGCGGGGCTGTTGTCTGTCATTTCCAAATTCTCCCATTGCGGCGATGGCGACCATTCTTGTTGTTGTTATCGGTCGCCAGGGCCGTGGATTTCACTTGTTTTCGTAGATGCCGACGATCCGGTTCTGCTCGATGATGTTGCCGGCATATTTCTGCAGGAACTCCTCCCTGGTGGGCGTCCCCTCGACCTTCGTGTCCAGGGCGTAGACCCAGAAGTAGTAGTGATGCTCTCCATGGCCAGCGGGGGGCTGAGGCCCGTAATATTGCTTGCCGCCGGCGCCGTTGGGTCCCACGCGGAACTTTTCCTGTGCTCCAGAAAGATCCGTGGTCGACGGATCGATGCCGTAGACGACCCAATGCGTGAAGCCGTTGGGCAGGGGCGCGTCGGGATCGTGGCAGATGACCGCGAGCTCCTTCGTCCCTGCCGGGACGCCGCTGACCCTGAGCCTGGGCAATACGTTGCCCTTGTCGCCGGCATGCTCGTCTCGCATTTTCCCGAGCGGCTGGAAATCCGCGGACGTGATCTTGAGGTCCTTGATGTTCAGGGGCATGGAATTCGTCCTTTCAGCAATTCGATCGAACTAGGCGCCGGCCTTGAGGTCGGCGACGGATTTGCCGCCGACGCGCTGGTGCACGCGCGGACCCGATGCGACGGCGACGCAGATCAGAAGTTCGTCCGGGCGCGGAGCATCCGGCACGGAAAAGGTAACGGCATCGTAGTGGGAACGGATATAGAGCTCGTCCTTGTGGGCAAGCGGGATATCGATGGTCGTGCCGGCGACAGCGACCTTGCTGACCGACGAGATCCAGGCCTTGCCGCCCCCCACCTGCTGCCGCAGCGGATCTCCGAACACCGTGGTGATGCAGGCGACGACATGTTCCTGTTCGCCTGATGTACCCGCGATACCGCCCTTGCCATAGCTTTCGACCGGCCTGTTGCCGAGCAGCGCCACGGCCCTCTCGCCGAGCGCATGACCGATCGCTGCACTCGGATTGGTCAGATCGGACAGTTCGGCGACGAACTTTCCGGCGAAGGGATTGCGTATGACAACGCCAGTCGCGACTTTGACGAGGGTTTCGCCAGGCGTGCCGCCGTCATGCCGGCTTTCCTGGACCGAGGAGTACCATCCCCTGACATCATAATCTCTTTCGACTTCACTGGAATAATTCATCTTTATCTCCTGAAAGGCGCGCGCTGTTTCCGCGCGCACCGATTAATTCCTTGACCGGCTGGCCCGACGCTACTGCGGCCACGAGTAGACACGGCGCAGCGGGTCGTAGCGGGCGGCTTCCAGCGCCGCCGGCGTGAACATGTTTCCTTTCGAGAGCGAGCGGTTCGCCGCATAGTCGCCAGACAGGGCCTGGCAGCGATCCGTGATCGGGCGAATGCGCGTCTCCCAAGCGACAAACGCATCCTCGACCGAAGAGCCCTCTTCCAAGTCCTGCGACAGGCTGAAGGCGTTGACCATCGCGCAACCGGCGCCCTGGGCAAGAGCCGGGCACATGGCATGCGCGGCATCCCCCACGAGGGCGACCTTGCCTCTTGTCCAGCTATCCAGCTTGGTCGTTTCGTACTTATCGTACCTGGCGGTTTTCAGTTTGGCCGCCTCGATCAGGCACGGCTCCAGGAAAGGAAACATCTCGACCCAAACTTCGAGATCGATCGGCACGCTCGATCCACGAGGATCGGCGGCCGGAGCCATCAAGCCGAGATAGAGTTCATTCTCATTGCAGGGCGAATAGAGAATTCGCTGAACACGCGGCCAGAAGTTCCACATGTCAATGGTGTTGTCCCACTCGCCATGGCCGAGCTCTTTCTTCATGCGCGGGACAATCAGCCGGATGAGACCATCTTTCGAAACCCAGCGATCCTGTTTGAAGCCGATGGAATCCCTGACCTTGGAGCCGACGCCATCGGCGCCGACGATCAAGTCGGCTTCGAGAACCTCGCCGGTCTGGAGGGTCAAGCGCCCTTCCGGATCGGCGCCAACCGCCTCGGAATTGACGCGGATGTCGACACCCAGGGCACGGGCCCGGTTGACCAGCGCATCGTGCAGGTGGCTGCGGGTCATGATGCGCCAGGGGAGACCGTTGAACGTCTCCTTGGAAACCGACTTGTTGTGCATCCAGGTCTCGTAGGTCGGAGGCGTGTGCGAGCCCTGGAGAACATCGTCAAGGGCGCCCAGCCCTTCGAGCACGCGAAGGCCGTTGTGCCAGAGATAGATGCCCGCGCCGAATGCCCGCAGTTCCGAACTCTTTTCGTGCAGCCTGACATCCCAACCATTCTGCTTGAGAGCGATGGCGGCTGTCAGGCCTGCAAAGCCGCCGCCGGCGACCTCGGCACGACGCGTTTTGCCCGGAGTTTTGTTTACATTGGCCATTTTCTATCCTGATGCTGCGTGCAAGAAGACGGCGCTCGGCCGTCAAGCGTCTATGAAGTTGGTGATGGCTTTCAACGTGATCTCGGGAGATACCTCGTTGACGTAGTGGTCGGCGCCCGGCACGACGACGACGGGCAGGTCAGGCCGCAGCCGGCATGTCTTCGCCAGTGCCGCCGCCGAAACCAACTTGCTCGCCTCGCCTCGAACGATGAGGACGGGCTTCGTCACATCTCGGTAGGCGGGCACCAGATCCGATCGCAGGCCTTTGGCGGTCTGCGCCATTGCCGCGGGCGATGCCAATGGACGCAATCCGCCGTCGACCGGCTGATAGCCGCTTTCAGCCCTGATCTTGATGGCGTCGGCGGGAATGTTCGGATAGCGGCCGGCGAGGTATGCTTCGACGGCCTTCACATTCTCGAAAAGCTGGCTCCCCGCGTTCACGCGCGCTTCCAACGCGTCCAAGGCATCGGTCTCGATGTACGGCGTAAAGTCGATCGCGACGACCGATCGCACCAGATCCGGGTATTTCGCCGCGGCCGCGACCGAATTTCGAGCACCAAGCGAATGTCCGACGAGGATGGCACGGCCGCGATCGAGCGTGCGTATCAGGCCGGCGATGTCGTGCGCGTAGTCATTCGCCTCGTAGCCAGTTTCCGGCTTGTCGCTGAGGCCATGCCCCCTCTGGTCAACCGCAATCGTCGTAAACCGGTCCGAAAGCCGAGCCATCAAGGGCTCGAAGACGGCGGAGTTGGAGGTGATGCCGTGGAAGAACAGCATCAAGGGGCCGCTGCCCCTCTGGCGCACGTTCAAGGTGATGCGGCCAATGTCGACGCGTCGCGAGATGAAGTGGTCGGAAGCCATGTCTGCCGCCATGTCCATGATCCTTGGATCCTCGCCTCGCTGCCCGTCTCCCGCAAAAGGATCATACAGACTGGGGTCACGTCAAGCCGATTGTCTGACAATCTTCATATTTGACAATCTGGCTATCCTGCTGTCAAATTTGCACGGCGTGGCGTATGCTGCTTCAGTTTTGCGACTCAAAGGCAATGAGACGTTACCAATGCCCCCAGATTTGAATTTGCGAATTTCGCCACGGACAGTGCAACGGGAGACCGTCGACAAGTTACGGCTGGCGATCTTCTCCGGGTTGTTTCAGCCGGGTAGCCGCCTCATCGAAAGTCAACTGTGCACACAACTCGGCATCAGCCGCCCCTCGCTGAGGGAGGCTTTGCGCAGTCTTGAGGCCGAGCGCCTGATCGAGATCGTGCCCAACCGCGGGCCGTCGATACCGGCACTTTCCTGGGAGGTGGCAACCGCCATCTACGAGGTTCGAGAGTTGCTGGAAGTCGAGGCGGCGGGACGATGCGCGCTAAGGATTTCTCCGGAACAGTTGCGTGAACTCGAGAAATCGCTTTCCGCATTCGAAGAGGCGGCTTCCAGCAACGACAGCCTGGCGCAGGTGATGACCGCCGCGGATTTCTATTCGATCATACTCGCCAATTGCGGCAACCCGATCCTGGAGGAAGTCCACCGCGGTCTGGTGGCGCGGATCAGCTTCTTTCGAGGACGATCGATGTCGCTGGAGGGCAGAGCACAAAGCAGCTTGGCGGAGATGAGGGAGATATTCGAATCCATCGCCGCCGGCGACGAGAAAGCCGCCCGCAAAGCCTCGAAGCAGCACGTCTTGAGGGCGAAAGCGGCGGCGAAGATATCCATGGACAACGGGATTTGAGTTCTTCGATGGACTGAGGTTCCGTCTGAAGACTCGAAGTCCTTCATGACGTTTCGGATCGGCCAAAGGCGGATCGATGCGCGGGGTTTCTCCGTGTCGGTGTCGGACATGACGACTATCGCAACCGGCAAGTGGCAGATGGAGTGACGATGACCGGGGCCAATGTAGAGCACGCACCGAATTGCGATATCGTCATCGTCGGTGGCGGGTCGGCCGGGTCGTTGCTTGCCGCGCGGCTGAGCGAAGATCCAGGCAGCCGCGTTCTGCTGATCGAGGCCGGCGAGGAGCCGACGGACCCGGACATCTGGAACCCTGCTGCCTGGCCGGCGCTGCAGGGCCGCAGCTACGATTGGGATTATCGCACGGAGCCGCAAGCCGGCACCGCGGGCCGGGTGCATCATTGGGCGCGCGGGCGGTTGATCGGCGGCTCGAGTTGCCTGCACGCGATGGGCTATATGCGCGGTCATCCGTCAGACTTCCAGGCCTGGGTTGATGCAACCGAGGATCGCCGATGGAGTTGGGATGAACTTATGCCCGTTTTCCAGGCTATCGAAGACCACCCGCTTGGTGGCGACGGCCTTCACGGCAAGGGCGGGCCTTTGCCGATCCATTTGCCGGCGGACGAAGTCAGTCCGCTTGCTCGCGCCTTCATCGAGGCAGGCGCATCGTTGGGTCTGCCTCGCCTTGAAGGCCACAACAGCGGAGAGATGATCGGCGTCACCCCGAACTCCTTGAACATTCGCGACGGGCGCCGGGTTACGGCGGCGGATGCCTGGCTCACAAAGGCGGTTCGAGGCCGCGAGAACCTGACCATCCTCACGGGCACCCGGGTGCGACGGCTCAAGCTGGAGGGCAATCAGGTCCGCAGCCTCGAGGTCGTGGGGCGACAGGGTTCGGTCGAAGTGTTTGCGGATCAGATTGCGCTTTGTGCCGGAGCGCTGGAAAGTCCGGCCTTGCTGATGCGTTCGGGCATCGGTCCGCGCGATGTGCTCGATGCAGCGGGGGTCGACTGCCTGATCGATATGCCTGACATCGGTCGAAACCTCCAGGATCACCTGCTTGGCGCCGGCAACCTTTACGCGGCCCGCAAACCGGTGCCGCCATCGCGCCTCCAACATTCGGAATCGATGGCCTATATGCGGGCTGACAGCTTCACCGCCGCCGGGCAGCCTGAAATTGTCGTTGGCTGCGGTGTCGCGCCGATCGTGTCGGAACGCTTCAAGGCACCCGCCGCAGGCACCGCCTACTCGCTGCTGTTCGGCATCACCCACCCGACGAGCCGCGGCAGCGTGCGCATAAGTGGGCCTGAGCTCGGCGATCGGTTGATCATCGACCCGGCATACCTGCACACCGGCCGAGACCGCGAGCGGTTTCGCACAGCACTCGAGGCAGCCCGGACCATCGGGCACAGAGATGAACTCGCCGGTTGGCGAGAGCGCGAACTCCTGCCAGGCGCGCTGAACAGTGCGGCCGAGATGGACGACTTCATCGCGCGATCGGTCATCACGCACCACCATCCCTGCGGCACCTGCAGAATGGGCAAGGACCCGGACGCCGTCGTCGATGCAAATCTACGACTCAAGGCGCTCGACAATCTTTTTGTCGTGGACGCCTCGATCATGCCCAACCTCACCGCGGGACCGATTCATGCCGCGGTCCTCGCGATTGCCGAGACTTTCGCCCGACAGTACTAAGCCACCGAGGCCGTTGGCTCGGCTTGCAGTATGGCAGGCCGGTGCGCCGCCTTGGCATATTTCTGCGCGATCATGGCGCAGACCATGAGCTGTATCTGGTGGAAGAGCATCAGCGGCAGAACGATCGCGCCGACGCCCTGGCCGGCAAAGATCACATTGGCCATCGGCACGCCGCTCGCCAGGCTCTTCTTCGAACCGCAGAAGGTGATCGTGATCTGGTCGGCCCTGTCGAAGCCGAGAAGCCGGCTGCCATAGGTCGTCAGCACAAGCACCAGGCCGAGCAGCACCATGTCGGCGACAACGACCACGGCAATGTCGCGCAGCGAGAACATGTGCCACAGCCCCTCGGCGACCGCCGTGCTGAAGGCCAGATAGACGACCATCAGGATCGAGCCGCGATCGACAGGCATCAGCAGTGTCTTGCGGGAGCGTATCCAGTTGCCGATGCGCGGTTCCAGCAGTTGTCCGAGCGCGAAAGGCAGGAGCAGCTGCAGCAGGATCTGGCTCACCGCGTCCCACGAAAAACCGCCATGGCCACCGATGGAGAAGAGCAGGCCGACGAGCAAGGGCGTCAGGAACATGCCGAAGATGTTGGAGGCGGAGGCCGAGCAGATGGCCGCGGGGACGTTTCCGCCGGCGATCGAGGTGAAGGCGATCGATGACTGCACCGTCGACGGCAGGACACAGAGGAACAGAATGCCGAGATAAAGCGGCTTGGGCAGGATCGAGGCGGGCAGATAGCCAAGCGCCAGCCCCAGCAGCGGGAACAGGCCAAAGGTCGTCATAAGGATCACCAGGTGCAGGCGCCAATGCATCAGGCCGGCGACGACGACATCACGCGAGAGCCTTGCACCATGCAGGAAAAACAGCAGCGCCACGGCAAGATTGGTCGCGATCGCGAACCATCCCGCGAACGTCCCGGTCGCCGGCGCGAGCGACGCAAGCGCGACGCTGCACAACAGGAGGATCAGAAAGGTGTCCGGCAGAAAGCGGCGCATGACATGTTCGCTCCAGAGTAAGTCCAGTGCTGCCTTTTCGTGCATTGTGAAATGGGATACAAGGAATAACAGTTATCGTAATTTGAGATATCAATGCTCGATCTGGTCCAACTTCGCAGCTTCGTCGCCGTCCAGCAGATGGGAAGCTTTACCTTCGCGGCGGAGAGGCTGGGGCTCGGCCAATCCACCGTCAGCCAGCACATCGGCAAGCTGGAGGCCGCGCTTGGCAGGCAGTTGCTGGCCCGCGATACGCACAAGGTGGTGCTGACGCCAGACGGCGAAGCCCTGCTCGGCCATGCCCGGACCCTGTTGTCGATAGAGGGACAGGTGCAGGCGCTTTTCACCGCACAGAGGCTGCGGGGCACGTTGAGGCTCGGCGTATCCGAGGACCTGGTGACGAGCCGGCTGCCGCTGGTGCTGGAGGATTTCGTCCGGTCTCACCCATCCGTTGACCTTGAACTGACCGTGGCGCTGAGCGGCGTGCTCTACCAGATGCAGGACAATGGCGAGCTCGATCTCGTTCTGGCAAAGCGTCGGCTGGGCGACAGCCGTGGCCGGCTCGTCTATCGCGAGCCGCTTGTCTGGCTCGCCCGCGATCCGGAACACGTCCTGTCGCTCGCGGCCTTGCCGTTGATTGCCTTCCCCGCGCCGAGCGTCACGCGCAGCATTGCGCTGGAAGTGCTCGAACGGCATCGCATGCCGTGGCGTATTGTCTGCACATGCGGAAGCCTGAGCGGCCTGACCGCCGCCGCCCGCGCCGGCATGGGGGTTCTGGTGCAACCGCAAAGCATGTCGCCCTCGGGTTTGAAAGAGATTCCATCCGGGCGCCTGCCGCCGTTGGAGGATGTGGAGTTTGTCCTGATCCCCAGCAAGGGCGCCGACAGGGCGCTCGTCTCGGCGCTGTCGGAAGATATTCTGACCAAGGTGAGAGGTCTGCGCTGACCTATTGCGTTGCGGATGCCTGCGACGAAATTGACGTTGAACAGAGCCTTCACCCCCGGAAACATCTGGCTGATGCCTCATAGCTGTTAGGGAGACCCTGGGCCCCTTGTCCCTGGTGCATTGACATTCTATTGACCGTCTCAGGCGGACGAAGATACGGATTTGCCATGGAGCTGGATCCTTCGACACTCAATCGGGCGCTGCCGCTGCGCGATCAAATCTATCACAAGATCCGCAATCTGATTGTCGTCGGCCAGTTGAAACCGGGTGAAGTCATCAACGAGGTGGCCATCGCCGAGGCGCTCGGCGTATCGCGCACCCCGGTGCGGGAAGCGGTCAAGCGCATCAGCGACGAAGGCCTGGTGAAAATCCTGGCGCAGACCGGCACCTATGTCGCACCGATCAGCCGCGCCGACCTGGAAGAGGCCTATGTCATCCGCCGGGCGCTCGAGATGGAAAGCGCCAGGCGCGCCGCCGCCAAGCTGACGCCGGCGTCCGCCGAACTGCTGGAGGATAATATGGCGGCGCACAAGCTCGCCATAGCACGTGGCCGGTATGCCACCGCGATCCAGCTCGACGACGTCTTCCACCGCACCATTGCCGAGATCTGCGGCCTGCCGATGATCTGGCGGGCCGTCGACATCTCCAAGGCGCAGATGGACCGCGGCCGCTATCTCGCCATTCCCAAGCCCGGCTGTGGCGAGCAGACGATCGAGCAGCACGAGGCCATTCTCGACGCGCTGAAGCGACACGACGCCGAGGGCGCTGCGCAGGCGATGGAGAATCATCTCGAGACGTCGTTCCGCAACACACTCGAAGTCGCCGCCGAGCTTCTCGGCTGACGCTCGCCGTCGATCGCAACGGATACGATCAGCCCATGCGAAGAATGGGACTGTGCATCGGCCTGAAGGCTAAGGCGATCGCTGAATACAAGCGCGTCCACGCCGCGGTCTGGCGGAGGTTCTCGCCGTCATAAGCCGCGCCAACATCCGCGCTATTTCCCCTCGGCTTCGTCGGGGAGAACGTCCTCGGCCGCCAGAACTTCATTGAAGGTGTGCTTACGTCAGTCGTGCCCGCGTCGTGCGCGGCGTCGCCAGGAGCAGGCTCGTTTCGCTGCCCGTTATGCCGGGTATCAATCGGATACGCCGTAGCACCGCATCGAAATCAGTCAGTGACGCCGTCCCGAGCTCTACCACCAGATCCCAGCGACCGTTGGTGGTATGGATGGTCGAGACTTCCGGGAAGCCACCCAGCGCCCGAACCACGCGGTCGGCGGCATGGCCTTCGATCTCGATGAGCATGATGCCGCGGATGCGCTGATCGACGGCGTCGGCGCGCAGCACCACCGTGTAGCCGATGATGTCGCCCGACCGTTCCAGCCTCTCCATGCGTGCCCGAACCGTGGCGCGCGAGACGCCGAGATCGACGGCAAGGTCCGACACGCTGCGCCGGGCGTCATGCCGCAGCAAGGTTACGAGCCGTTCGTCCAAAGCATCCATCGGGATTCCCATTTTGATAAATTCGGCCGCCATTATGATAGGTTATACTTCTCGGATTGCCAATTCTACCTGTTCATATTGCCGGCTCGCCGTGTTCTCCTCTCGCCATTCGAACTTTGGCCGCGGGAAAACAATGCGTTGCAAGATCGTCGGGGCGCCGGTGCAGGACGGCGCCGGCAGAATGGGCTGCGAAATGGGGCCGAGTGCGCTGAGGACGGCAGGGCTTGCCGAGGTGCTGTCCGGCCTCGGCCACACCATCGAGGATATGGGCGCCGTCCAGCCAATGCCGGCGAGGCGCGTCGTGCATGGCAATCTGGCGCTGAAGGCCTTGCCCGAAATATCGGCCTGGACATCCGCCATTGCCGCGGCGGCCTACACGGCGAGCGAGGACGCCATGCCGATCTTTCTCGGCGGCGACCATTCGATCTCGGCCGGCACCATGTCGGGCCTCGCCCGCCGCGCCGCCGAGGCCGGGCGCCCGCTGTTCGTGCTGTGGCTCGACGCGCATCCGGATTTCCACACGCTGGACACGACCGCCAGCGGCAATCTGCATGGTGTTCCGCTCGCCTACGCCAGCGGCCAGCCGGGTTTCAGCGGCTATTTCCCGGACCTGCCGGCGGCGGTGGACCCCAAGCGCATCTGCACCATGGGCCTGCGCAGTGTCGACCCGGCCGAGCGCAGCGCGCTCAACCAGGCGGGCGTGACAGTGCACGACATGCGCGCCATCGATGAGCATGGTATCGCGCCGCTGCTGCGCGCCTTCCTGGCGCGCGTGTCTGATGAAGACGGGCTGCTGCATGTCAGTCTCGACGTTGACTTTCTCGACCCGTCGATTGCGCCGGCCGTCGGCACCACGGTTCCCGGCGGCGCGACGTTCCGCGAGGCGCATCTGGTGATGGAGATGCTGTCCGACAGCGGCCTCGTCTCCAGTCTCGACCTGGTCGAGCTGAATCCTTTTCTGGACGAGCGTGGCCGAACCGCGACGCTTATGGTCGACCTGACGGCGAGCCTGATGGGCCGCCGCATCATGGACCGCCCGACCCGCAGCCATTCCGGGAGCTTTTGATCATGACCACGGCAAAGCTGAACATCGTCCCCTTCGTCAGCGTCGACCGGATGATGAAGCTGGTGATCACCATCGGTGTCGAGCGCTTCCTGACCGAGCTCGCCAGCTATATCGAGGAAGATTTCCGCCGCTGGGAGCTTTTCGACAAGACGCCTCGCATCGCCTCACACAGCCATGACGGCGTCATCGAGCTGATGCCGACGAGCGACGGGCGGCTCTATGGCTTCAAATATGTCAACGGCCATCCCAAGAACATGCGCCAGGGCTTGCAGACGGTCACCGCGTTCGGCGTGCTTGCCGATGTCGGCAGCGGCTACCCGATGCTGCTCACCGAAATGACCATTCTCACCGCGCTGCGCACCGCCGCGACATCCGCCGTCGCGGCCAAATATCTGGCACCGCGCGGCGCACGCACCATGGCCATCATCGGCAATGGCGCCCAATCGGAATTCCAGGCGATCGCCTTCAAGGCGCTGACCGGCGTCGACCGGCTCAGGCTCTACGACATTGACCGATCCGCCTCGCTGAAATGCGCCAAGAACCTGGCTGGCATGGGGTTTGACATCACCATCTGCGAAACCGGGCAGGAAGCGGTCGAAGGGGCCGGGATCATCACGACCGTTACCGCCGACAAGCAATGCGCCACCATTCTCACCGACAACATGGTCGGAGCCGGCGTCCACATCAACGCCGTCGGCGGCGATTGCCCCGGCAAGACCGAGCTGCACAGGGACATCCTGCTGCGCTCCGACATTTTCGTCGAGTTTCCGCCGCAGACACGCATCGAGGGTGAAATCCAACAGCTTGATCCCGACCATCCGGTGACCGAGCTCTGGCAAGTCATCGCCGCCCAGGCGTCAGGCCGCCGGGACGCCAAGCAGATCACGCTGTTCGATTCCGTCGGCTTCGCCATCGAGGACTTTTCGGCGCTGCGCTATGTGCGCGACCAGCTGCAGGCAACGGGCCTTTACGAGGAGCTCGATCTGCTGGCCGATCCGGACGAACCGCGCGACCTCTATGGCATGCTGCTGAGAGCGGCCATGCAGACCGCGGCATAACAAGAACCGATGAGATGCCGCGAGCGATCCCGCAGGCATTGAGAGTGACTGTGGGTCTTGTCGATCCTCTCTCCGATGAGATGACGGCCATCGACGTTGCCGTCACTCCACGGTCACCGATTTCGCCAGATTGCGCGGCTGGTCGACGTCGGTGCCCATGAACACGGCGGCGAAATAGGCCAGCATCTGGATCGGCAGCGCATAGATGATCGGCGAGATGATTTCCGGCACGTCCGGCAGGATGATCGTCTCCATCGTCTTGACGCTCACCTGTGCGGCGCCCTTGGCATCGGTGATCAGGATGATCTTGCCGCCGCGCGCCGCCACTTCCTGCATGTTCGACACGGTCTTCTCGAAAATGCGGTCATGCGGCGCAATGACGATGACCGGCATGTTCTCGTCGATCAGCGCGATCGGCCCATGCTTCAACTCGCCCGCCGCATAGCCCTCGGCGTGGATATAGGAGATTTCCTTGAGTTTCAGCGCGCCTTCCATGGCGAGCGGGAAATTGGTGTCGCGGCCGAGATAGAGCACATCCTTGTAGCGCGACAGTTCGCGTGCGATCCGCTCGATCTGCTCTTCGAGCTTGAGCACCTGGTTGGCATAGCGCGGCGCTTCCGAAAGCGCGCGCACCAGGGTCTTTTCCTGCTCCTGCGAAATCACCCCGCGCGCCACGCCGGCGCGCACCGCAAGCGAGGCCAGGACAGAGAG
>NZ_VFTA01000050.1:0-35508 GCF_007003935.1 Mesorhizobium sp. WSM4310 | reverse complement strand
ATGGTCGGGGTGGGGTTCCGTCGCCGGACCCCACCCCGCTGCTTCGCAGCGACCCTCCCCACAAGGGAGAGGGTGGCCGCACAGCCCCAACGCTTGCCTCCACCAATCACACACGGCATAGATCGGGCATGGAACCCTACCGCCCGCGCCGCTCCGTCCTCTACGTCCCGGCCTCCAACGACAAGGCGCTGGCCAAGATCACGCTTCTGTCCTGCGACGCAATCATCATCGACCTCGAGGACGCCGTCGCGCCGGCCGACAAGATTGCCGCCCGCGAAAAGCTGCCCGCCATCTTCGCCGGCCGCCCGGCTGCCAACCAACTCGGCCACCGCTGCGAGATGGTGGTGCGCGTCAATGCGCTGGCCAGCGAATGGGGCGACGACGACCTCCTGGCCGTGGCGAAAGTCGAGCCCGACGGCATCCTGCTGTCCAAGATCGCCACGCCGCGCGACATCCTCGAAGTCGGCGACGTGCTCGACGACAATTTTGCCCCCGATAGCGTGAAACTCTGGGCGATGATCGAGACGCCGAAAGCCCTGCTCAACATCGGCGCCATTGCCGAACTGGGCCGCGACCCGGCCTCCCGGCTCACTTGTTTCGTTGCCGGAACGAATGATCTGGCCAAGGACACCGGTGTGCACGTGACGCCGGACCGGCGCTACCTCGTGCCATGGCTGATGCAGATGGTGCTGGCCGCGCGCGCCGGAGGCCTCGACATGCTCGACGGCGTCGCCAATGATTTTCGCGACCTCGACGCCTTTGCCCGTGAGTGCGCGGAGGGGGCCGCCATGGGCTTCGACGGCAAGACGCTGATCCATCCGGCCCAGATCGACGCCGCGAACCGCGGCTTCGCGCCCTCGCCGGAGGCGATCGCCGAGGCACGCGCGGTGAAAGATGCCTTTGCGCTCACGGAAAACACAGACAGAGGCGTGATCGCGCTGAACGGCAAGATGGTCGAGCGGCTGCATCTGGCACAGGCCGAAAAACTGCTGGCGAAGGCGGCCGCCATCGGCGCATGATATAGCCCCATGCTCGCGGGCTATGGGCACTTACGACAGGACTTGGGACATGAAACTCTACCGCTTTCTCACCGGCCCGGACGACGCCAGCTTCTGCCACAAGGTGACGGCGGCGCTGAACAAGGGCTGGCACCTGTTCGGCTCGCCGACCTATGCCTATGACAAGGAGGCCAAGACCATGCGCTGCGGCCAGGCGGTGGTGAAGGATGTCGACGGCCAGGAATATGGGCCGGATACCAAGCTCAGCGACTGGTAGGCCAGGCGCTGAGGCCTTCCTTCTCTTCGTCATCCTAGGGCGAAGCAAGGAGCGAAGCGAAGCGGCGCAGACCCTAGGATGACGAAGTGTGGGCTCTACTCAGCCGCCTCTTCGATCTTTTCCATATCATCGTCCGACAGGCCGAAATGGTGGCCGATCTCGTGGATCAGCACATGGGTGACGATGTCGCCGAGCGTCTCCTCGTTTTCGGCCCAGTAGTCGAGCATGGCGCGGCGGTAGAGCGTGACGCGGTTCGGGCCTTCGCCGGTCTGCGGGTTCCAGCGCTCGGCGATGCCGCGGCCCTCGAACAGGCCGAGCAGGTCGAACGGCGTTTCCAGCGACAGGTCGTCCATGATCTCGTCGGTCGGGAACTCGGCAATCTGGATGACGATCTCGCCCGTCAGCTTGCGAAAATCTTCCGGCAGATGGGCGTAGGCCTCCAGCGCCAGGAACTCTATCTCCTCCATCGAGGGGGCGAGTTCGCCATGCCAGGTGCGGGTCTTGTAGATGCGGGCCATGCTTTGTCCTTTGATCCGGCATATAGGCTTTCGCACCGGGCGAGGCAAATGAAGCGGCAATTCCTGCCGCGGCACCTTTGCCGATGCCGAGGAATCGCTTAGGGGTCGGTTCCGGCCATCTCCTGGGGAGTTCTCATGCCGGACCTTTCCACCATCGGACTTTTCGCCATTGCCTGCCTCGCTTTGACCGCGACGCCAGGGCCGGACATGCTGCTGATCGCCTCCCGCAGCGCCAGCCAGGGGCGCGCCTCGGGCCTGGCGACCTATGCCGGCATCGCCGCCGGCACCTATTGCCACGCGCTGGCCGCCGCCTTCGGCCTGTCGCAACTGTTCCTGGCAGCGCCCATCGCCTACGACATCGTGCGCTATGCCGGCGCGGCCTACCTTGCCTATCTCGCCTGGAAGGCGTTCCGTTCCGACGGAACGGCATTTGCCCCGGTCGCCGGCCTGCCGCGCTATTCGCGAAGCCGGATTTTCCGGCAAGGCCTGCTGACCAATCTGCTCAACCCGAAGATGGCGCTCTTCGTGCTGGCGCTGTTCCCGCAATTCGTGCGCCCCGAGACCGGTTCCGTCGCCGGCCAGATCCTGCTGCTGGCGACCGTGCTCAATCTGATCGGGCTGATGGTCAACGGCCTGGTCATCCTGACCGCCAGCCGGATCGGAGCCGCCTTATCGAAACGCACGCGGTTCCGGCGGGCGCCGCAGATCCTGCTGGGAACCGTATTCGCGGGCCTGGCCGCCCGACTGGCTTTCGGCGGCCAGCGCTGAAGCGCGTTTGCAGGAATAAATTCCTTGTGACTCTGCTTGACTCTTCCGTCACCCTCTGGAATCAATAGGAACATAACAGGAACAATTGTGAGTGGACACTGACCGTCATGGCGATATCAGCCGTGGCGCGGGAGACTGTTTTTGCCCTGCGCCGCCAGATCGCGAAGATCGAGGGAACGCTGCCCGAGCGCCTGCAGGCGCCGGCTGGCGCGCCGCTTGATGCCGACGCCAGCGCCGATCTCACGATCGTCCGGCGCGGTCTTGCCGCGGCCTTGCCGGATGCCTTCCTGCCGATCGGCGTCGACCCTCTCGATGCCGCCCTGAGCGGTGGGCTGCCGAAAGCGGCGCTCAGCGAAATCCATGGCCTGGAAACCCGCGATGCCGGAGCCGTCGCCGGCTTTGCCCTGTCGCTCGCCAGCCTGATCCTCAAGCAGGCGCAAGGGCTGCCGGTGTTGTGGATAGGCACCACGGAAATCTTCCGCGAGGCGGGCTTTCCCTATGCCAGGGGACTGCAGGCCTGCTTCGGCATCGGGCCTGAGCAATTGCTGTTTTCCGAGGCGCCGAAACTCGTCGATGCGCTGTGGGTCGCCGAGGAAGCAGCGCGGATGACGGCGCTCGCCGCCGTCATCCTCGAAATCCGCGGCAACCCGCTGCGGCTCGACCTGACCACGACGCGCCGGCTGCATGCGAGGGCGCAAAGTGCCGGCCGCCCCGTATTCCTGCTGCGGCAGGCGGCCGAGCCAGAACCGACGGCGGCGCCCGTCCGCCTCATCGTCTCGCCGGCGCCGGCCGTGCCGCGCGAAACCGTCGCCGGGCCGCTCGCCGGATCGATCGGCCGCCCGGCCTTCACCATCAGCATCGACAAGAGCCGCACGGCCTTGCCTGGACAATTCACACTGGAGTGGAACCCCGATGAACGCGTATTCGACGAAAGAAGGGGCGAGGAAGGACGGACAGGCCGGGCAAAGAATCCTGTCCCTGTGGTTTCCCTATCTGGCGGCCGAAAGGATCCTGCGGCAGCGCCTGGGGCGGTCCTGGCGTTCCCGGCCCCAAGAGCACCCGACGCCATCTCATCCGCCACTGGTGATCAGCCACCGCCAGGGCAACGCGCAGCGCATCTCAGCCCTCGACGAGCGGGCTGAGGCGCTGCACCTGAAGCGCGACATGGGCATTGCCGACGCGCGTGCCATGCATCCGTCGATCGACATCGTCGAGGCCGATCCGGAGGCAGACCGGCGCCTGCTCGAAGGCCTTGCCGACTGGTGCGACCGCTACACCCCGCTGGTGGCGCTGGATGGGGCGGACGGACTGTTTCTCGACGTCACTGGCTGCACCCATCTGTTCGGCGGCGAACGCGCCATGCTGGACGACATCCTGTCGCGCTTCTTCCATCAGGGGTTCGATGTCCGCGCCGGCCTTGCCCCGACGCCGGGCGCGGCCTGGGCGGCGGCTCGCTTTTGCGGCGACCGCATCGTTGTTTCAGGCGAGGAGGAAGCGCTGCTGGCGCCTCTGCCGCTCGCCGCACTGCGCATAGCGCCGGAAACCCGCGCCAGCCTGGAAAGTGTCGGCCTGCGCACGGCGGGCGCCGTCATGGCAGCACCGCGCGCGCCGCTTGCCCGCCGCTTCGGCGCCACCTTGCTGCTGCGCCTCGACCAGGCGCTCGGCCGTCTCGACGAAGCGGTCTCGCCGCGCCTTCCCGTGGCGCCGCTTTCGGTCGAGCGGCATCTCGCCGAACCCGTCACCCTGACCGAGGACATCGAGCGGCTGGTCGGCCTGCTGGCGACGACCTTGAAGACCGATCTCGAACGCCGCGGCGAGGGCGCGCGGAGGCTGGCGCTGCTGCTCTTCCGCGTCGACGGCGCCGTCAGCCGCATCGCGCTCGGCACCTCGCGGCCGATGCGCGATCCCCGGCTGATCCAGAAACTGTTCCATGAAAGGCTGGCCGCCCTCGAGCAGGACATCGACGCCGGCTACGGCTTCGATCTGGTGCGGCTTTCGGTGCTGGCGGCCGCCGCCTTCGACATGGCGCAGGCCGATCTGACGGGCGAGGTGACCGATGACGGCGCCGACATCGCGCTGTTCGCCGACCGCATCCGCGCCCGGCTCGGCGAGGGCGCCGTGCTGCAGCCGGTCGCGGTTGAAAGCCATCTGCCGGAGCGCGCCGTCGCCATCGTCCCCTTCAGCGAAGCGCCGCGCCGGACCACGCCGCCGAAGAGACCGGACAGGGTGCGGGCGCCTACAACCATCTTTCCGCCGGAACGGCCGATCCGGCTGTTCCGCGCGCCCGAGCCCATCGAGGTGCCGGCCACCGAAATGCCGGAGGGTCCGCCGCTGCATTTCCGCTGGCGGCGCGCGCTCTACCGCGTCACCCGCGCCGAGGGTCCCGAACGCATCGCCGCCGAATGGTGGCGCCAGGCGCCAGGCGACGCCGCGGCATCGACACGCGACTATTTCCGCATCGAGGATGCCGACGGCCGCCGCTACTGGCTCTACCGGCAAGGGCTTTACGGCGGCTCGCAAGCCGCGCCGCGCTGGTTCATGCACGGGGTCTTCGCATGAATGCGCTGACCGTCATTCCCTATGCCGAGTTCGGCATCCAGTCGAACTTCTCCTTCCTGCGCGGCGCCTCCAAGCCGGAGGAGCTGGTGGTCGCGGCCAAGCTCATGGGTTTCTCGGCGATCGGCCTTGCCGACCGCAACACGGTGGCCGGCGTGGTGCGCGCCTGGCAGCAGGCCAAGGTCGAAAAGCTTGCCTATCACCCTGGCTGCCGGCTGGTTTTTGGCGACGGCACGCCGGACATTCTCGCCTATCCCAGGAACCGGGCAGGCTGGGGGCATCTGTGCCGCATGCTCACCCAGGCCAATCTGCGCGACGAGACCGAAAAGGGCGCCACCCTTCTCCAGCGCGGCGACCTGCTCGAATGGGGGGATCTGATGTCGCTGGCGGTCATGCCCGATCTGGCAGCGGGCGCGCAGGACTGTCTTGCCTTGCTTGGCCAGCTCAAGGACCGTTTCGGCAGGGCCCTGCGGCTTGGCGTCTCGCCCTGTTATGCGGGCAATGACCGTTTCCGGATCGAGCAGGCAGCGGCGCTTGCCCAGAGCACCGGCATCCCGCTGATGGCGACCAACGATGTCCTCTACCACACCGCCGAACGCCGCCCGCTGCAGGACGTGCTGACCGCGATCCGTCTCAACACGCCGGTCGCCGAGGTCGGGCTGGAACTCAGCGCCAATGCCGAACGCCATATGAAGCCGCCGCTGGAAATGGCCCGCCTGTTCCGCAGGCATCCGCAGGCGCTGGCCGAGACGCTGCTGTTCGCGCAAGAGCTGGCCTTCTCGCTCAGCGACCTCCAGTACAATTACCCCGACGAGCCGACGGAATCCGGTCTCGGGCCGCAGGCAGAGCTGGAAAGACTGGCGCGGGAGGGGGCGGCCAGGCGCTATCCCTCAGGCGTGCCTCATTCGGTGATCAAGCGCATCGAGGAAGAGCTCGCCCTGATCGAGCGCCTCAACTACGCCCGCTACTTCTTGACGGTCTACGACATCGTCAAATACGCCCGCAGCCAGGACATTCTCTGCCAGGGGCGCGGTTCGGCCGCCAATTCGATCGTCTGCTTCTGCATCGGCATCACCGAAGTCGGGCCGGACCGGATCGACACGCTGTTCGAACGCTTCATTTCCGAGGAGAGGAACGAGCCGCCCGACATCGATGTCGACTTCGAGCATGAGAAGCGCGAGACCGTCATCCAGTACATCTACGAGAAATACAGCTCCAAGCGCACCGCGCTCGCCGCCGCCGTCATCAGCTATCGCGGCCGTTCGGCGCTGGGCGAAGTGTCGAAGGCGATGGGCCTGTCGGAGGATGTCCGGGCGTCCCTGTCCGGCTCGATCTGGGGCTGGTCTACCTCCGAAGTCGGCGAGAAGGAAGCCCGCGCCGGCGGCCTCGACCGGAGCGACCCCACATCGCGCCATGTGATGGAACGGGCCAATGAGATCATGGGCTTCCCCCGCCACCTCTCCCAGCATGTCGGCGGCTTCGTCATCACCAGGGACCGGCTCGACGAGATCGTCCCCATCGTCAAGACGGCGATGGACGAACGCAAGATGGTCGAATGGGACAAGGACGATCTCGACTCGGTGAAGATCCTTAAGGTGGACATTCTGGCGCTCGGCATGCTGACCTGCCTGCAGCGCGCCTTCACTCTGCTCACGGACCACTATCCAAAAGCCCGGGATCCCTATGGCCGACCCTATGTGCTGGCCACCTTGCCGCCGGAAGACATGCGCGTCTACGACATGATCGGCCGCGCCGACACGCTCGGCGTCTTCCAGATCGAATCGCGCGCCCAGATGTCGATGCTGCCAAGGCTCAAGCCAAAGGATTTCTATGACCTTGTCATCGAGGTGGCGATCGTGCGGCCAGGTCCGATCCAGGGCGATATGGTGCACCCCTATCTGCGCCGCCGGCAAGGCAAGGAAAAACCCGAATATCAGAAACCGGAGCTCGAGGCGATTCTCGGCAAGACGCTCGGCGTGCCGCTGTTCCAGGAACAGGCGATGAAGATCGCCATCGTCGCCGGCGGCTTCAGGCCGGGCGAGGCCGACGAACTGCGCCGCGCCATGGCCACCTTCAAGCGCACCGGCACCATCGGCAATTACCGCCAGCGCATGATCGACGGCATGGTCGGCAAGGGCTACACCAAGGACTTCGCCGAGCGCTGCTTCAAGCAGATCGAGGGTTTTGGCGAATATGGCTTTCCTGAAAGCCACGCCGCCTCCTTTGCCTTGCTCGTCTATGCCTCCTGCTGGTTCAAGACCTTCTATCCCGACGTGTTCTGCGCCGCGATCCTGAATTCGCAGCCGATGGGGTTTTACCAGCCGGCGCAGCTGGTGCGCGACGCGCGCGACCATGGCGTCGACATCCGCGAGGTCGACGTCAATTATTCCGTCTGGGACTGCACCTTGGAAAAAGCGCCGTTCGATCCGGCCGGCATCCTGCCGCGCCATGCCGATATGCGCGGGGTCATCGAGACGAACCATGCGGTGCGGCTCGGCTTCCGGCAGATCAAGGGTCTTTCCAAGGAACGCATGGAGGATTTCGTAAAGCGGCGGGGTTCAGCTTACGAAACCGTCCGTGACGTCTGGCTGCGCTCCGGCCTCGATGTCGACGAGATCGAGCGGCTGGCGCAGGCCGATGCCTTTCGTTCGGTCGGCCTCGACCGCCGTGCCGCGCTGTGGGAAGTCCGCGCGCTGGGCGCCAGGAGTGCGGCCGAAAAGCTGCCGCTGTTCGACCAGCCGGCGCTGCGCCTGCGCGAGCTGGAGCCGGAGACGAAGTTGCCGAAAATGCCGCTCGGCGAGCATGTCATCCACGACTACCGCTCGCTCGGCCTGTCGCTGAAGGCGCATCCGGTCGCCTTCCTGCGCGAGCGGCTCGACCGCGCCGGGGTCACGCCCAATGCCAACCTGCCTTCGGTACGCGACGGCAGGCGGGTTTCCGTCGCCGGCCTCGTCCTGGTGCGGCAGCGTCCCGGCAAGGGCAATGCGATCTTCCTGACGCTGGAGGACGACAAGGCGGTCGCCAACGTCATCTTCTGGGAGCGGACCTTTAACCGCTTCCGGCCGATCGTCATGGGCGCGCGCTTCGTCAAGGTCACCGGCAAATTGCAGTCGGAATCCGGTGTCATCCATATCGTCGCCGAAAAGATCGAGGATCTGACGCCCTGGCTGACCGTGCTTCTGGAGAAGGTCAGCGGGGCCGGAGCGCCGGGCGCTTCCCCTCCAGCAGCGAAAGCTGAGGCTCCGATTCGCGACAGCCGACCCGCGATACGCAACGCGCCGGTCGGGCAGGATATTGCGATGCTGTCGGAAGAGGCGGAAAGCGTCATGCCCAAGGGGCGCAATTTTCAGTAGACAGGGCCACACGCACCTTCGTCATCCACGGGCGGAGCAGGAGCGAAGCTCCGTCGCGCAGACCCCTGGAGCTGCTCCGCAGCTCAAGGGATCCATGCCGCGACATCAACCGAAGAGTGCCACGGTCCAGAATTGCGTCTCTACACCGTCGGAAGAAAGGCACCTGGTTCTGGCCCGCTTTCGCGCGTCGCATACGTCACGGCATGGATCCCAGGGTCTCCGCGACGCCGCTGCGCGGCTGCTCCGCCCTGGGATGACGACGCGATGAATGGTACCGCCCCTACGCCGGCCCCGTGAGCACCGGCCTACGCCGGCCGTAGCCTTGACTGACAAGCTACTTATGAGTGCTTCGGCCGGCGAAGGCCGCAAGCCCAGCAACCCATTGTTTGCAGGCCGGCATAACCTGAATATCGATATACCCTAAGACGGCCCACTCAGCTTCGGCGGCGCCAGCACATCCTCCGCCGACAGCGTCCGCGCCTCGGAGGGCAGCATGATCGGGATGCCGTCGCGCACCGGATAGGCGAGCTTGGCGACCCGCGAGATCAGTTCGCCGCGCTCTGGATCCCAGGCCAGCGGCCCCTTGGTCAGCGGGCAGGCCAGGAGTTCCAGCAGCTTGGGATCAACATTGATCTTCTTTCCGTCACGCCCATCAGCCGCCACTCTATTGCCTCCTGACCGACTATCTGAAGATGTGTTGAGATTCAGGTCAGGCCGAGTCGAAAATGGTGGCTTCCGAGAACCGGAGCGGAGCGTACTTTCCGTACGTGAGCACCGGAAGCGCAGGAAGCCGCCATTTGCAGGCCGGCATCACCTGAATATCGGCACATCTTACTGTAGGCTCGAGCCAAAGTCCTCATTCTCGCGCGCCAGCGCCATTTCGGTGATGGCGATCAGCGTTTCGGCGCGCGTCTTCAGGTCGGCGGCTTCGAGCAGCGCCTGTTTCTCGGCCGGGCCGTAGGGCGCCATCATCGACAGCGCGTTGACCAGCATGGCATTTTCGGCGCGGCTGACGCTTTCCCAGTCGGCCTCGAGGTCATTGGCCTGCAGATAGGCGCGGAACGCCTTGAGCAGTGCCGGCCGGTCGATCTCGTTCGCCGCCGGATCGTCATCGAGATCGGCGAGGAAGGGCGCCGGCTTTGCCTGGCGAAACGGCGTCTTGACCGTCAGTTCATGAGCGATGCGGAAGCGGAAAACGCCCTGCAGAGAAATCAGGTAACGGCCGTCGCCGGTTTCGGAGAAGGCGATGATGCGGCCGGCGCAGCCGACATTGCACAGTTCCGGCTCGCCATCCTCGCGCAGCGCGCCGTCCAGACGGGGCTGGATGACGCCGATCAGCCGCGAGCCGGCGACCGCTTCGTCCACCATCTGCAGATAGCGCGGTTCGAAGATATTGAGCGGCATGCGGCCGCCCGGCAGCAAAAGCGCGCCCTCGAGCGGAAAGATCGGGATCGTCGACGGCAGATCCTTGGCCAGCCGGTAATGCGCGTTTCCCGCTTGCACCACATTCCTCCGATCGACTTCATTCGCCGCCCGCCGCCGGGATCGTCGGCTTGGCCGAAGTCAGCTTCCTAATCTGGCGCGGCCGCCGCCGACCACAAGCCCGTGCGACGAAACAGCCGCCGGCTCAGGAAAACAGCAGCGCCGACAATTTGCGCCGCGCGGCCAGCGTCGCCTCGTCGGTCATGCCCCAGGCTTCGAAAAACTGCAGCAATTGCGTCCTGGCGCCATCCTCGTTCCAGCCGCGGTCGGCCTTGATGATGGCCAGCAGGTTGTCGGCTGCCGCCGTGCGTTCGCCCCTGGCATTCTGGATCATGGCCAGGTCGAAACGCGCCTGATGGTCCTTGGGGTTTTCGGCCAGGCGGCGCTCGAACTCGGCCGGATTGCCCAGTTCCGCCGCTTGCGCGGCCAGCGCCATCTTGGCGCGCAGCGCGGCGAGAACAGGCGCGTCCTTCTTGGCCTCGGGCGCCGTCGCCAGCAAAGCCTCGGCGCCTTGCGTGTCGCCGGCCTCGAACAGCAGCTCGCCCAGCCCGGCGATCGCCTCGATCGTCTCCGGCGCCTGCGCCAGGATGGCGTCGAAAATGTCGGCGGCGGTCTGCATGTCGCCGGCCTCGCGCGCTTCCGTCGCGGCCGCCAGCGCCTCGGCCACGGCCGGGGCGCCATTGCCCTTGCCGCCGACCTTGGTGATGAATTCGGCGATCTGGCTCTCCGGGATCGCGCCCATGAAGCCGTCGACCGGCTGGCCGTCCTTGAAGGCGATGACGGCCGGAATCGACTGGATGCCGAGCTGGCCGGCGATCGAGGGATGATCGTCGATGTTCATCTTGACCAGCTTGACCTTGCCGCCGGCGGCCCGGACCGCCTTTTCCAGCTGCGGGGTCAGCTGCTTGCAGGGACCGCACCACGGCGCCCAGAAATCGACGAGCACCGGCTGGCGGCGCGATTCCTGGATGACGTCGGCGGCAAAGGCGGCGGTCGTGGTGTCCTTGATGACATCGCCAGTGGCGGCGGGAGGCGCGGCTTCGCCAAGCGCGACCTTTGCCGGCGCGGCTGCGGTTCCGCCGTACTGAACGGTGGGCGCATACTGGCCGCCACTGCTGCCGAATGACCCGCCAAACGGCTTGTTGTCGCTCATCTCGTCACCCTTTCGGTCGCGCCGCCGGCCCGCGGGTCGGCGCCATGTCATTGGAAGTCGGTTTCGCCATGCATGTGGCGATCATGCCGAGACTTTCAAGATAGCAGCATCGTGCCCGGTTGCCTCGACGAATCTGATGAGATCGGCCGACGCGATCGATGTCGTCGCCTCATTGGTCAGCGGATGGGCGTTGATGACGGCATGCGCCATCAAATCCTCGTCGAGCACCAGCTTGACCCGGTGCGCCGTGTCGTTGATGACGCCGAAGACGGTGACGGCGCCCGGCGAGACGCCCAAAAGCTCCATCAGCATCTCCGGCTTGCCGAAGGAAACACGGCTGGCGGCGCCGATCAGCTGGTGGATCTGCTTGAGATCGACGACCGCCTCCTCGCCGACGGTGACCAGGAAGAAATTGTCCTTCTTGTCCTTCAGGAACAGGTTTTTGGTGTGCCCGCCGGCGATTTCGCCGCGCAGCGCCTGCGAATCGGCGACCGTATAGAGCGGCGGATGGCGTTTCGTCGAAACGGCGATGCCGAGTTCGGCGAGAAAGGCAAAAAGTTCGGCTTCGGTCTTCGGCATCGATCGTCTTCTTCGTCGTTTTTCCGCCTTGCCGTTTACGGCCAATGCGGTGGCCGACACAAGGCCATCGCACGACAGGCCGATGAAATCCCCGCGCCGCGGGCGGTTTGCCGGCATCGTTTGGCATGTTGAAAAAAGCCTGCGATTTCCCTGTTGCAATCGCCGCGCTCTTCAGCCATATAGGCCCGGCTTGCGGCCAAGACGCCGTGTGAGCGGGTGTAGCTCAGGGGTAGAGCACAACCTTGCCAAGGTTGGGGTCGAGCGTTCGAATCGCTTCACCCGCTCCAATTTCCTCAAGGGGAATCAAGTGCTAAATCGGCCGCCTTCGGGCGGCCGTTTTGCTTTTCGGGGCTCGGATCGTTCGGGGAAGCAATGCGCTGGATTTCCGGTTCGGACGACCGAAAGCCTCTGCGATAGCCGCCGGGCGGCTGCCCGGTCAGACGGGCAAAGGCCTGCGAGAACGATGGCGCCGACTCGTAGCCGACCGCATGAGCGATTTCGTCGATGGTTCGATTGCTGTCCCGCAAGGCTTTGGCAGCGAGGTTGACGCGCCAGCGCGTGACATAGGCCAGCGGCGGTTCGCCAACCAGCCGGGCGAACCGCCGCGCGAAGGTGGCGCGCGATTGCGATGCGGCTTGCGCCAGGGATGCAACGGTCCACGGGACTGCCGGCTGCTCGTGGATGAGACGCAGCGCTTGCGCCACGCCTTTGTCGCGCAAGGCGCCGAACCAGCCCGCCGTTCCGATCGGCTGGCTTTCGATCCAGGCCCGCAGCAGGAAGACCAGCACGCTGTCGAGAAGACGCGGCGCTACGATGTCGTGGCCGGTCAAGCCGCCACTTGCCTCGACCCGCAGCAGATCGGTTGCCAGCCGAAGCGGTTCATTGGCGGCGATCTGTGCGCGCGTCAGATGGATCAATGGCGGCAGCAGCGACACCATCGGGTTCGGCCCCGCGCCGTCCAGCGCATATTTGGCGCACAGAAGCGTCGTCCCGTCGTCTACGCCTGGCCGATCATCGGGATCGAGCGTTGCCGAAAGCACGGCGCCTATTGGCGACACCTGCGCATTGGCCGGGTCGCTGAGCGTGTGACCAACACCGCTGCCGACGAGAATCACGTCGCCCTCGGCCACACGAACGGGTCCGTCATTGCCCGCAAGGCGCAGCCAGCATTCGCCACGCTGCACGAGATGAATGGCGGTATTGCGCATGGGATCGACCGAGATGCCCCACGGACGCCGCAGCCTGGCCTTGCCGATCACCGCACTTCCCAGCTGTATGGAAGCCAGGACATCCGACAAGACGTCCACGTCCGTATTCCTTTCGCGAAAACCAAACAGGGCGCAATTTGAGACGATTGGATAAGGATATGCAAGTTCAAGCCATCGATCATCGCATCTCGGTCGATGAAAGTGCGGGGGCGCGGTGAACCGGACCGATTCAGCAACCGGCTTCAAGCCATCCCAAGACAGGACAGATATCCATGCGTGATCAGCAATTCATCCAGACGTCCACAGCGCTCCACGATGCGACGCTCGAAGCGAATAAGGCCGTCGTGCTCGACTTCATTGAAAAGTCGGTGAATGAGGGAGATTTGGACGCGGCCGCCGTTCATTTTGGCGAGAGCTACACCCAGCACAATCCGAACATCGCCGATGGCGTCCAGGGGTTCCGGGATTATCTGCAGCAGCTTCGGCAACGTTTTCCCATGGTCCGGGGCGAGGTCAAACGGATCTTCGCCGAGGGCGATTTCGTCATCGTGCACATGCACGCCAAACGAGAGCCCGAGGAAACCGGCATCGCCATCGTCGATTTCTTCAGGCTGGCGAAGGGCAAGCTCGTCGAGCACTGGGAAGTCCGGCAGCCTGTCGCGCAGGGCACTCTGCACACCAATGCCATGATCTGACCACCGGCGAGAGCGGACAGCTCGCGCGGCGCAGCTATCCCTCCATGGAGCGAAAAGCCGTGGTGGACCGCGGCTCTTTCGTTCTTCAGGCGGCTGGCCTGCCGCGCAGCGATGCCTGGTGCACCAGCGATGTCCAGCTGTTGGTCGAGGCGAGGTGGCAGTAGAGCAGGCCGAGCGCGCCTGACTTTCTGAGGTCGAGGAAGGCCTCGTCGCTCAGTCTGTTGAAGGCCGGCTCGTCGATCACCTGGAAATCGGTGAGGTTGAGCACTTCGCCGCCTTCCAGCGTCACCTTGCTCTGGCGCGGCGCGAACAGGCCATGCGCGTCGATCCTGTCGATCATCTCGCGGGTGGCCCTGAAGTCGATCTGGAACTGGTCGCAGAAGGCGAGCGCCTGCCTGGTTGCTTCGGTCGGCTGGTTGCCGCTGAAGAACGGCGCGATCTTGTCTTCGCGGAACGGCGCCATGAGCTGGTCGATGACCCGCTCGCTTGCCCTGTCCACGCACAGCGTCAGCCGGCCCGCCGTGGTCGGGTCCTCGGCAAGGATGAAGGGATAGCGGCGGACATAGGCGGGGACGTAATGCGGCGCGGTCCACCGGCCGTCGGCATCGACGAACAAGTTCTCGCCCTGGCGCACGCCGGTGATGATGACAGGGGATTTGGCCGGGCCGATGAAGACGATCGGGTAGGAGCGCATCGCCGCCGGCATTTCCGACGCCACCACCGGAATGGCATGCGCGGTGCGCGCGAAGGCAAAGTTGCCGCGCGCGGTCAGCCCCAGCGAGCCGTGCCGCGCCGGGTTGAGCGCTTCGGGCCTGGAATAGAACAGCGGCATGGCAGCATCCGCCGGCGCCGCTTGCGTCTTCGCCCCGATATCAGCCATGGTCCGTCCCTTTCTCCCGCCGGCCGATCAGGCCGGCTCCTCCACATCAGACCCCAGGACTGGCATCTGCTCTTGTTGCGCTGATCTTGGTTGGGCCAAGACTCCGGCGCTGGGACAAAGTACTACAGTGTCCGTGGCGCGCATAAAAGCACGGCCGCCGTGGTATTTTGCGATGAATTGTCTCGCCCGGGCCTCGGGGCTGCTGCCAGCCTATGGACAGCCTGCCGCGAAGCGGCGACATTGCGCCCGGCAACAAGCGGAGTGAGACAGACGGTATGGCGTCGGTATCGGATTTCAAGCAGGCGGTTGGGTCGGTTTTCACTGTTGCGATTGGCGGCAGGGCGGTTTGCCTCGAACTGACGGCCGTTCACCAGATCGCCTCCAGCCCACGCCCTGGCGGCGGCTTCACGCTTCTGTTCAAGGGGCCGCGCGATATAGGCCTGCCGCAGGCCATCTACCACCTCACCAGCGATGCGATCGCCGACGACATCTTCATCGTGCCGGTTTCAGCCGACGCGACCGGCTATCAGTACGAGGCTGTCTTCAACTGATTTTGATTTTCGACGGTCCGGTCGGTCAGGACGACGATCAGGGCACAGGGCGGTTCGGAGGGGCGGCTCGACATATGATCGACTATATCCAGATCGCCGGCGTCCTTGACGAAGCAGCATGCTGCGCGCTGTGCGCGGAAATTCGGGCTGCCTCGGGCCGTCCGGCCGGCCTGATGGGACGTCCCGATCAAAAACCGGCATGGCCCGAAGTCCGCCGCACCAGGCGCGCCGAGGTCTCGGAAGCGACCGAAGGGCCGGTGAATGCCCTGTTGGCGCGGCAGAAGACGGCTCTGGAACGGCATTTCGGGCTCGCGCTCGGCACCTGCGAAAAGCCGCAGTTTCTTCACTACCGGGAAGGTGATTTCTTCGTGCCGCATCAGGATGGCAACACGCCGCTCATTCACGACGAGTCGCGGTTCAGAAAGATCTCGGCGGTGATTTTTCTCAACCGTCAGTCGGACGATCCTTTGCCCGAAGGCTATTCCGGCGGCTCGCTGGTCCTGCATGGGCCATACAGCGGTCCGAACCTGCGCGTCACCATGCCGGCGTTGCCGGGCTCGCTCGTTGCCTTCCGTTCGGAAACGACGCACGAAGTCACACCGGTCACGCGCAACGAACGTTTCACCATCGTGTCGTGGTATCGCGGCGCGTGAGAGCACCAGCGCTTCACCGGGGAGGACACATCATCAGGTCGTAAACGCCCTTGTCCTCGGCGACGGCGAAGCCGAGCCTGGCATAGAGCTGTCTGGCCGGATTGTTCTTCTCGACATGAATCGACGCTGATTTGCCGGCTAACCATGCCTCGTCGATAAGGTCGCCGAGCAGTGCCGCGCCGAGCCCTTTGCGACGATGCGCCGGCAGAAGGGCGATATCGATGATGCGATGCTGGGTCGGCCAGCGCTCGATATAGAGGCGACCGATGTCGTCTCCGTCACGCATGATCACCAGCCAGTCGGCCGCCGGATAGTGTTTGATGTAGTGCGCGTGTTGCGCCCGGAACTGCATGTCGAGGAAGGCCGCCTTCTGCTCGTCGGTCCAGGACGTCACCGCGAGTTCCTCGGCGCGGGTCGACGCATAGAGCCGTGACAGGAACGGCAGATCGGCATCCGTAGCCGGGCGAAACGACAGCCCGGCGCCAACCGCCCGCATCCAGCCGATTGATGCCGCTTCAAACACCTGCAGACCGGTCATCGACAGATCAGGGGCGGGCCGGGAAAATGCCCTGCAAGGCGATACAGAAGTTGAGTGTCAGGTACGGCATCATGTTGTTGTGCGGCAGGTCGCCGCCCGTTGGCTGCACCGCATTGCTGTTCAGCGGCGTCAAATTGGCGTTGCTGGTCTGGTAGACCGGTCCTCCCGCCGACCGCGCCAGTCCCGTGGAGGCCGACGGCGCGAACAGCAGCGCCGGAGGAATGGCGGCCATCAGCGAATGCACATGTTGCGGCATCTCGGTCTGTAGCAGCGCTACCGTCGTCGATCCCCCGGTTTCACCCAGGAAGTGATCCGATCCGCCAGCGGCCTGGCCGGGCTGCATCGGCGCATTGCCCTGCATGTCCGGCAAGGCAAAGTTCGATTTGCCATCGCCGCCATAGGTTGTGCCCAGCAGCGAGAACAAGGCGGTGTTTTGCGAGATCGGCATGAGCTGACCGTCGCAGGTCGCCCAGCCCGTGGGGGCGAAGTTGAACGGGAAAATTCGGATTTCCGCGACGAATTGGTCCGACATGGTCCTGTCCTATGTTTGGCTCGGGAAAACGCCGAACAGTGAAATGATGAAATTGATGCAAAGATAGGGCTGCAAATTGCTGTGCGGCTGGCTGCCGCCCGCTGGCGTCATCGACGACGGCCCCAGCGCCACGGTGGGAGCGATCGCGGAGTAGACTTTGATCGTGGACGACTGGGCAAGCACGTTGTTGCCCGGGGCGCTGGCGCCACCGATATTGGTTGTCGCCATGAACGGGTGCGAGTGCGAGGCGATCTGCTGCGTTGTAAGCGTAACCTCTTCTACACCCGCCATCTGCCCGATCACGTACCCGTTGCCTTGATGCAGCGGCAGCCGGCCCGACAGGTTCGGCAGATTGAACGTCTCTTCCCCGTCACCGCCATAGGTGGTGCCGATAAGTTGGAACAGCGTCTCATACTCCGAGATAGGCAATGTCTGGCCTTGGCAGAACATCCAGCCGTTCGGATTGAAATTGCCGGCGAACATGCGAATCTCGCCCACATAGGCTGCCATCGTTCGAACTCCTTCAATTTCGCGAGGGAAAGATGCCGACCAGGGCGATGCAGAAATTCAAGGTCAGGTATGGCTGCATGTTTTCGTGCGGCTGGCTGCCGCCGATACTGCTGACTTCGGTTGGGATCATGGTCGTCAGATTCGCCGGTGCGCCATAGAGCTGATTGGCCGGGCCCAGATAATTGTTGGTGGCAATCACCTGGTCACCATCCACCGTCGAGGCGCTGGCGCCATGCACATGGGACGGCAATTCCTGGATGGTAAGCGTATGCGACGGCTCGCCGCCCTGTTGACCAAGGAAAAATCCTTCGCCTCCCATATGCGTCGGCACCCGGCCCTGCAGATTTGGCAGCGCGAACGTGGTTTGCCCATTACCGCCATAGGTCGTGCCCAGAAGAGAAAACAACGCCTGGTTCTGGTTTATCGGCAGAAACTGGCCGTTGCAGAACGCCCAACCCTTGGGAGGGAAGTTGAACGATATCAGTTTTATTTCCGATAGATATGGCTCTGCCATACGGGCCCCCTCCAGCTTCTATCCGATGCCGCTAACATGACACGTCAGATAGAAATGTCGACATGAATCTTGTGTATTCGCAACTGCTAAACTACCACAAAACTTGATCAGGGCAGCGGTGGCACCGTATTGACGATGTTGATCGTTCCCGACGTCGCCACGGTTGTCGTGGCCGGATTCAGGTTGTTGTCCAAGACGACCTGCTCGGCCGTTGGAGCCACGGAGACACCCCTCGACAGGTTGATCGTCGAGGTACTGGCTCCGCCGGATACCGCCAGGAAGACGTCACTGCCGTTCGCCGGATCGCCATTGGAGAAGTCATTGCGCTGAGTCCCGGAACCGCCGACCAGAAGGTTGATGACGCCATTGTCGCCGGCCAGGCCCGAGCCCGCGACGATGTAGAGGCCGGTGAAGGCATTGGAATCGCCATTGCTGGTCGTATTGCCCTGCACCGTGGCATTGATCGTGCTGCTGCCGGAAATCTGGGAGATCTGTATGCCGGCCGTGTCGTAGTGCGTGAGAATGTTGTTCAGGATCGCGACGGTGAAGGTACCGTTGTCCTGGCTGTTGATGTCGATATCGTTGGAGCCGATGCCGCTGCCCGAATGGGCTGTGCCGGCGACGCCGATCGTATTGCCCGAAATCGTGCCGTCGAATATCGAATTGCCGCTGCCGCTGCCCTTGTTCACTTCGATGACGTGCGACTTGATGCCGGTTCCACCATTGGCGGCATGCATGTCGAACGTGTTGTTGGCGATATTGAAGGTGACATTGCCAAGGCTGGCGATGTCGAAGGCGGTGCCGCCGCTCACGGTCACAGGGTGGTTGTTGGTTACCGTGTTGCCGACCAGCTGGAAGTCCATGTTCGTCCCGACCCCGCCTGTCGCGGCAACGAGGTTGGCGCGGGCTGTCGTCAAAGCGCTGTTGGAGACGGTCAGGTTCATGGCGGTGCTGCCCGCGTCGGCCTGGAAGTTGATGCCGTCGTTCATCCCGGTACCGTTGTCGCTCCTGCCGCCGATGGTGGAGCTGTCGATCGTCAGCCGGTTCAGCGTGCCGGTGTTGTTCTCGACCATGATGGTGTTGGTATAGCCGCCGCTGATGTTCGAATTGGTGATCGAACCGGAGCCCAGCAGGTTGGTCAGCCGGATCGCATCCTCACCGACATTGGCGAAGGACGCCAGCCCGTCGGACAGGCTGTTGCTGGTGCCGCTGTCGCCGCTGATGACGCTGTGGTCCAGCGAGAAGCCGGTGACGTTGTTGCCGCGGATCGCGAAATTGCCGAAGTCGTTGAGCTGCATCCAGGCGAGCTGCACACTCTTCGTACCGTTGAGGAAGATGCCCGTGCCTTGCGTGGCGGAGCCGTCGGCGCCGCTCTTGTTGGCGATGGTGCCGCCCGTGCCGGCCGAGCCCGTTCCGGTCACATGCAGGCCGCCATTGCCGGCCGCCGTGCCGGTGTTGACCAGAATGATGCCGTCGGCGCTGCCGCCATTCGACGAGATGCTCTGGAAGACCAGGTTGCCCGAGCCGATATTTGTGTTCTCGACATCGAGTGCCGTGCCGGTCGTTGACGTGATCGTGTTGCCGCTGCCCTGCACCGTCACCGTGCCACCGCCTGTGGCGTTGAAGCCGGTGCCGCTGGTGGTGTTGATGACCAGGCCACCGCCGGTGAAGTTGATGGTCGCATTGGTATTGTTGGTCAGGTTGACGGCGGTGTTGGTGCCGGTCGTCAGCGATTTGCCGGCACCGGAGAAATTGATTGTGCCGCCGCTGTTGGCGTTGACGAGAATGCCGTTGGTGGTGGCGCCGGTGGCGGTAAGATTGCCGGACAGTGTCGTGGTACCACCGGTGCGGTTCTGGATGGCAACGATGTTGTTGGCGTTGTTTTTCGAAATGGTGCCGGCATAGGTGATGTTGCCGGCGCCGCCATCGACGTTGAAACCCACGCCTGTCGGGTTGGTGATCGAGGTGCCGGCGCCGAAGCTGAAGGCGCCGTCCGAGCTGGTAACGATGTCGATGCCGGCGTCGCCGCCGTTCAGCGTCGTCGTGCCATTGAAATTGTAGGTGCCGTCGGCATTGGAGAATTGCAGGCCGATGCCGTTGCTGGCCGACAGCGTGCCGGTCTGGAAGGTCAGCGTGCCGACGGAGTGGGTCGACACGTTGACCATGGCACCGCTGCCGCCCTGGGTGATGTTACCGCTGTAGGTGACGTTGGCCGTGCTGCCGGACACGTTCATCGCCGTCCCGGTCGTATTGGTGATCGAGGTGCCGGTGCCGAAGCTGAAGGTGCCGCCCGAACCGGTGAGGATGTTGATGTTGGCGGTGCCGCCGTTCAGCGTCGTCGTGCCGTTGAAATTATAGGTGCCGTCGGCGTTCGAGAATTGCAGGCCGGTGCCGTTGGTGGCCGACAGCGTGCCCGTGTTGAAGGTCAGCGTGCCGGTATGGGCGCCGGTGACGTTGACCATGGCGGCGTTGTTGGCCTGGGTGATGTTGCCGGCATAGGTGGTGTTCACGCTGCCGCCGCTGACCAGGAACGCCGCGCCCGTCGCACCGCTCAAGCCACCGGAGCCGAGGCTGACCGTGCCGGTGACAGCGGTCAGGCTGACATTGTTGGTGCCGCCGGTCGACGTCGTCGAGGTGAACGTGACGCCGGCGGCGATGCCATTGAGATTCACCGCCTGCGCGCCGGCGGAATTCACGGCGCCGGTCGTGACATTGACCGTGCCGCCATTGCTGGCGCTGAAGCCCGCCGTGCCGTTTGTCAGAATATTCAGATTGGCGAAGTTGACGGTCGAAGCCTTGCCGGCGTTGTCGATCGACACGGCGGTGCCTGTCATCGTCGTACTGGTACCGAGATTGACGGCCCCGTTGAAGCTGACCGTGTTCGCCGCGGTCGCGCCGGAAATGGCTATGCCGCTCGCCACGCCATTCGCCGAGATCGGCCCGCCGAAGGTGACGCTGCCGCCGCCGCGGTTGGCGATGCTGACGGCGTTGCCGGCCGTCGCCTTGGTGACCGAGCCGCCATAGGTGATGACGGCATTACCGCCGGTCACGTTGAACGCTGTGCCCGTCGCACCGCTCAGCGCGCCGGAGCCGAGGCCGACCGTGCCGGTGACATTGGTCAGGCCGACATTGTTGGTGCCGCCGCCCGACGAGGTCGAATCGAGCGCGATGGTGGCGGCGACGCCGGAGAGGCTGACGGCCTGGCCGCCGGTGGAATTCACGGTCTCGGCGCCGCCGGTGGCGGTGATGGTCATCGCCCCACCAGTTCCCGAGATGGCCGTGCCGGTGGTGGTGTCGACGGTCAGCCCGCCGGTGAAGCTGGTCGTGCCGCCGCCCTGCGAGAGACCGCTGCCGCTCGTCGTGTCGATGTTGGCGAGGCCGCTGACGTTGAGCGTGCCGCTGGCCCAGCCGATGCCGCCGCCGGTGGTGGCGGTGTTGTTTATCGCCACCGTGTTGAAGTTGAAGGTGCCGGTGTTGGCGTTGATGGCGCTGATGCCGGCGCCCGACGTGTTGGAAATGCTTGTCGCGCCGGTGACGGTGAAGGTGCCGGCAACGCCGTCGAAAATGATGCCGCTCGCGCCGCCGCTGGCCGTGACGCTGCCGACCGTCATGTTGACCGTCAGCGGGTCGAGATCGAAGGCCGCGCCATTCGTGGTGTCGACCGAACCGCCTGAGCTGTTCAGCGTAAAGGTGGTGGTCTTGGCATTGACCGCGAGGCCGGTACCGCCATTGTTGGCGATGTTGAACGTGCCGAGGTCGAGCGTGCCGCTGGTGTTGGTGAAGGCCAGGCCGTTGCCTTGGACGCGTGCGCCCGTCGTGCCGACATCGAGCGTACCGACGCTGACCGTGCCGCCGGCTCCAGTGGAATCGAACGTAACGTTGTTGAAGGCAATGCCGCCTCCGGTGCCGCCAGTGACCGTATTGCCGGAGAAGGACCTGACGGCGATCGAGTTGCTTGTCGGGCCGAGGTTCTGGCCGGCGAAGGACGCGGCCAGCGCGCCTCCGGTCGACTGCAGCGTGTTGCCATCGATCGAGAGCAGCAGTGTGTCGGCCGGCGCGCCGGTGGTGATGAAATAGAGCGCCCGGCCGCCGGCGGCGATGTCGTTGTCCCTGACGAAGAAACTGGAGGCGGCCGATGCGTTGCCGGAAATGCCGGCGCCGGTGCCGGTATTGCGGATGATGAGGTTCTGGATGCCGCCGGTGATTGTCCCGGCGCCCGATGTCGCCAGGTTGATGACCGAGGTGGCGTTGTTGGTCTGCAGGATGGGCCGCAACGTATCGATGCCGCCCGGCGCCGCAACGATCGGCGAATTCTGCACCGTGGTGAAGTGGAACGCTGCCGACGCGCCACCGCTGGTGTCGACACCGAGCTGCGAGACATCGATGGCCGCGTCGCCGCTCTTGAAGGCGAGCAGCACCTGACCGTCATCGAGGTTGAACGCGGTGCCGCTGAGGTCGATGGTTTCTTGGGCACCGTTGACGTTCTGGTCGATCAGCACCACGACATTGGCGGTGGACGCCTGCGCACCCAAATAGCTGCCCGGATTGGCGAGGCTGCCGTCGCCGGTGCCGCCGGATGTGACATAGTAGACGCGGACCGCCGAAAGGTTCGACGTGTCGCCGCTGAAATTGACGTCGTTGAAATTGTAGTCGCCGTTGGTCGGCAAACTATCGGTGGCGTGGATGACCTGTCCGCCGGTGGTCGCGATCGTCGATTCGGCCGGGCCCTGGCCGTCGCCGAACACCAGCTTGGCGTTGGTGGCGCTGGAGAACTGGACGCCATAGCCGACATTGCCGATGGTCGAGGTCTGGGCGCCGCCGGGATTGACCGTGTCGCCGAGCTGGATGATGCCTGTGCCGGTCGTGCCGGCCATGTCGATGCCGATCGTGCCGGCGAAGCTGCCGCCGTCGACGTCGAAATCGCCTGCCGTGATGTTGCTCCCGCCGAGCGATGCGCCGTTGAGGTCGAAGCCGATAGCGTTCGCGGCATTGAGCCCGACCGTCAGGCTGGTGAAGTCCAGTGCCGAGCCGAGCGCGCCGGAAATATCGACGCCGCGCGAGGTGATGCCTTGCAGGTTTACCGCGCCGAGATCGAGCGAGCCGCCGTTGACATCGTTGAGCGATATGCCGGTCGCAGCACCGTTGCTCGAAATCGTATCGAAATTGATGCCGGCCGCGGCGATGGTCACGCCGTCGAGGTCCAATGCGGTGCCCGTCCCGGTGGTGATGGTGTTGCCGCTGACGCTGACCGTGCCGCCGCCGCTGGCGCTGAACGCCGTCGCGGCGTTCGTGGTGATGTCCAAACCCTCGAAAGTGATTATGGAACCGGCGTTGTTGGTGAGCGAGACACCATTGCCGCCGACCGTCACCTCGTCGGAGAACGTGATCAGGCCGCCGGTATGATTTGCGATGCTGACGCCGCCGCCGGTCAGCGTGCCCGGTGTCGCGCTGTTGGGCAAAGTGCCGCGCGTCAGCGTGATGTTACCGGCGCCGCCATTGGCGTCGAGCAGCGTGCCGGCGACATTGATGTTGTTGTCGAGAATGGACAGGTTCGAGTCGAGGCTGGCGACCTTGAAGGCCGTGCTGCCGGTGGCGACATTGCTGACCGTCACGCCCTGGATGGTGATGCCGCCGGCATTGTTGAAGCCACCCGCGCTCTGGTCGATGGCAAAGACCGAGCCGCTGGCGCCATTGAAGTTGAAAGCGGTGTTGCTGACCTGGTTGCTGCCGAGCAGATGCAGGAAGTCGGCCGTGCCGGTGACCACGCCTTCATTGCCGGTGACGTTGCCGCCGGTGGCGCCGAGATTGCCCTGGACATTGACCGGCTGGAGCGTGCCGGAGACGGTGATGGCGGTGTTGTTGCCGAACCCGGTGATCGACTGGCCCGAATCGAGCGTGAACGGCGTGCCGCTGAGATCGACGGTGCCGACGAAGGCGAAGGTCTGCGTGCCGGCCAGGGCATCGGCGGCGGCGACCGAGATGGTCGTCACCGCGGCGCTGAGCCCGTAGGTGCCGGCGGCGATCACGCCACCGTTCTGCGAGACCATGATGGTCCCACCAACCGCGCTGGGCAGATTGGCGCTGCCGGTGAAGCCGACATCGTCGAAATCGTAATTGCCCAAGGCCGGATCGAGGCCGACCGTGTTGACGGTGAAGGCGCCAACGGCCGTGGCGCTGATGGATGACTGCAGCCCGTCGGCCGAAGTGCCGTCGCCGAAGGTGAAGTTGGCGTTGGCCGCGGTCGCCGTGGTGCCGCCCGACGACAGTTCGACGCCGATGCCGAGATTGGTGATGCTGGAGCCGGCCTGGAAGGTGATGGTCTTGTTGCCCGTCGTCGACGACAGGTCGATGCCGCGCGAGGTGAGGTCACCGTTGCCGGTAATTGCCGTCACGCCGAAATCGGCCGTGGTCGACGAACCGTTGAAGTCGATGCCGGTCTGGTTGGCGCCGGCACCCATCGTCACGTTGGTCGTGCCGAAGGTCACGTTGGCATTGGTGCCGGCGAAGTTGATGCCAGCCGCGTTGGCGGCCGAGCCTAGAGTCACGGTGGTCGTGCCGAAGGTCAACGAACTCGCAAAGGTACCGATGTCTATGCCATTGCCACCGGCACCCGACACCGTGACCGCGCCGAAGGTGGCACTGGAGCCGCCGGCGATGTTCGAAACCGACAGCCCGTTGCCTATCGCGTTGGTGATCGACAAAGGCGCGGTGGCGTTGAAAATAGCGCTTTCGCCGGGGGCGCCTAGGCGGGTGAGGACTGCGCCGCCACCGCCAGTGGCCGTCATCGCCGAGCCACTGAAACTGATCGTACCGCCGGTCAGCGTTGACGATGTGCCTATAGCGAAGAGGTTACCGGTGCCCGTTGAGGTGATACTGCCGCTGAAGGCCACCGAGCCGCCGGTGATGCCGTCGACCTTGACCGCTGTTCCGGGCGCGGTCGCCGAACTGGAAATATTGGCCGAGACCGTGATCGCAGCGCTGCCGCCGGAGACGACGACGCCGTTGCCGGTACCGGAGTTGGTGATCGTGCCGCCGATGGCAATGGTGCCGGTGTTGTTGGCCAGGCTGACATCGGCGGCGTTAACACTTGTCGTAACCAAGTTGTTGACGCTGACGGTCGCCGCACTGTTCTGCACCACGAAGCCAGAAACGCCGAGGGCGGTGGTATCGATCTTCGTCGTGCCGTTGAAGCTGTACGTGCCGCCGGCGATGTTGGTGAGGCGGATGGCGTCGCCGCTGATACGGAACAGATCGACATTGCCGAAGGTGACGTTGCCGCTGCCGGCACTGATGTTCTCGATGACGATGCCAGTAGAAGCGCCGCCGCCCGAGCCATCCACGTTGACGCTGGCGAAATTCACGCCGGCGGCGCCGATGGTCATTCCGGTGCCGCCGATGAGAATTCCCTTCTCATCCGGCCCGAGGCCGGTTGCTACGGTGTTGGTCCCGGTCACCGTCAGCGTGCCGCCATTGACAGCGCTGAAGCCGTAGCCGCCATCCGTGGTCAGGTCGAGGCCGCCGGTGAAGTTGATCGTACCGCCGGTGTTGCCGGTCAGGTTGATCGCATTGGCCGCATCGGTGCTGGCGGTGATCTTGCCGCCGAAGGTGGCGGTGCCGCCGGTCATGTTGGAAATTCTCACCGCGCTTGCAGCGGCGGTCTGGCTGATGGTGCCGTTGTAGGTGACGTTGGGCGTGGAGTTGGTGATCGAGAAGGCGTTGCTGCTCGTACCGGCGATGGAGCTTCCGGCCCCGAAGGTCAGGGTTCCACTCGAGCCGGCAACGATACCGACGCCTATGCCGCCGCCGGTAATATCGAGGTCGTCGAAAGTGGCGGTGCCGTCGAAATCGTTGGCGAACAGCCCGACATTGCCGGCATTGGCGATCGTCGTATTGCCGGTGAAATTGACGGTCGCGCTTGAATTGACCAGCGCGATGCCGGTCTGGCTCGCATTCTGGATGTGGAGACCGTCGACCGTCACCGTGCCGGTCACGCTGTCGAGGACGACGCCTGTCGCGGCGCTGCTGACCGTCACGCCGTTGATCGTTGCGCCGGCGATGCCCGTTCCATCGATTGCGGTGGCGGAACTGCTGGCGGTGAGGTTCGCGACGAGGTTGCCATTGGCCAGGTCGATGGTGTTGCCGGCCGAATTGTTGAGCGTCGCGCCGCCATTGCCGAAAGGATCCGCCTGGAATTGCGTGCCGCTGATGACATGCGTGCCGGTGACATTGGCGGGCGGCGCGCCAAGGCTCACCGAAGCGCCATTGGCGAAGGAAACGATCGACTGGCCGTCGGCCAGCGTAAAGCCGTCGGCATCCGTATCGATGTTTCCGGCGCCGTTGTTGACCAGCACGAAGATCGTGTTGGCGGGAGCCGCCAGGGCGTCCGCCGCGGTGGCGTTGATCAGGTCGTTGACGCTGGAGCCGTCGCCAGCGCCGGTGCTGGCGGCGCCGACGAAGACGACATTGGCGATGTCGAACAGCTGCGGACCGTTCAGCACCGTGGTGTTGAAGGCATAGGTGCCGCTGCCTGGCAACAGGCCGCGCATGTCGAGCGACGCCGTCGTGCCGGTGATGACCGCGCCGCCGGCCGCGCCGAACGAGAACGCCGTGTTGGCGGTGGTGCCGGCCGCGCCATTGGTGCCCATCTGCACGCCGGTGTCGACACCGGCGATGATGCCGCCGCCGATCGTCACCGAGCCGCCATTGGTGCCCGACAGGTCGATGCCGATCGAGGTGCCGCCGGAACTGCCACTGACGTCGAGCGTAGCGGCGGTGAAGGTCGAGGTGCTGCCCGACAGGTCGAGGCCGGTGGAGCAGTTACACAGGCCAGTGATATCGATGTCGCCGAAGCTGATGATGCCGTTGCTGCCAACGACGTCGATGCCGCTTCCGAACGGCTGGTCGATGGTGACCGCGCCGCTGAACGAAACAGCGCCGGTGTTGTCTTCCAGCCAGATGCCGTCGCCGGGATCGGTCATGCTGACCGGTCCGCTGAAGGTGAGCGTGCCGGCATTGTCGGTGGCGAGGATGCCCTCGCTGTCGATATGAGTCAGGGTGACCGGCCCGCCGAACGTGACCGCGCCGCCGGAATTCTGGACGTCGATACCGACGCCGCCCGGGGCGGTGATGTCCGAGATATCGACGGTTCCGAACGTGAAATCGGCGGTGCTGTCGAATATCCCGAGGCCGCCGAGCAAGGTGTTGCTGACCGTCGTTGCGCCGGAAACGGCGAAATTTCCCGACACGCCTGCAAACGACGCGCCGAACAGGCCGCCGTCCTGCGTCAGGCTGGTCAGCGTCACGTCGATATTGGCGCCGAGCAAGACGACGCCGGCCGCGCCATTGCCGGAGATTGTGCCGTCGCTGGTGCTGAATGTGCCAGTGGTGGAGAGGAAGTCGGCGCCGAAGCCGGAATTGTCGGACGCGTTCAGCGTCTGGAATGCGTATGTCCCGTCGCCCGCGATGAACAGACCGTTGCCGCCGTTGTCCGACAGCGTCGTCGTGTCGGTGAAGGCATAGCTGCCGTTGCCTTCGATATGCAGGCCGTCGCTGCCATTGCCCGTCGAGGTCACATTGTTGGCCGCGACGTTGCTGGCGCCTTCAAACAGCAGCCCGTCCAGGCCGGCTCCGCTGACGTTGACACCGCTTATCGTCACGCCGGTGACGTTGTTGCCGTGGACGCCGGTGCCGCCGCCTGGATTGGCGTTCGAGACGTTGAAGTCGAGCAGCGAGGTGCCGCTGGCGAGCGTGACGGTGTCGGCGCCGGCCGAACTGGTCAGCGTCGCCGCGCCGCCGGCGTCCGAGATGGTGCTGGTATGCGAAATGTTATCGCCGGTCACATTGACCGGGATGCCGCCGAGCGAGAAGGTCCGCCCGTTGCCGAACGAGGCCAGCGTCTGCCCGGCGCTCAGCGAGAAACCGTCGGTGTCGTCGATGGCCGTGCCGCGATTGACCAGCACGAAGATCGCCGTGGCGTCGGTGTTGGCATCGGCGGTGGCGATCGAGGCGAGGTCGAGCAGGGAAGAGCCGGTGCCCGAGCCGGTCGCCGTGGCGCCGACGAAGATCACATTCTGCACGTCGAACAGCTGCGGACCGCTGAAGGTGGTCGAGCCGAACGCGTAGTGGCCGAGTGTCTGGTTCAGCCCGCGCACGTCGAGCGAAGCGGTGCTGCCGGCGATCGAGCCGCCGCCGAAGCTGAATTCGGCATTGGCCGAATGGGCCAGCGAGCCGGCTATGCCGAAGCGCACGCCGGTGTCGACCCCGGCGATGGCGCCGCCATCGGTGATGACGATCGTTGCCCCGCCCGAGGTCGGCGAGGAGAGATCGATGCCGATCGAGCCGGCGGCGCCGGTGCCGGTGATGTTGAGCGACTGCGCGGTGAAGTTCGTGTGGCTGCCGGAGAAGTCGAGGCCGGTGCCGACGCCGAGGCCGGAGATGACGATGTTGCCGGCCACGACCGCCGCATTGACGCCGGCAAACGAAATGCCGTCGCCGCCGGGTGCCGAGATGGCGACATCGCCGAAGCGGATCGTCGCCGGCGAATCGGAAATGGCGATCGCCGGTCCAGTCGTGTTGGAAATCGTCGTCGAACCGTTGACGGTGAAGCTGCCCGAGACATGGTCGAGCACGACACCCGACGTGCCGCCGGTCTGGCTGATCGAATCCAGCACCAAATGGGCAGTGATCGGGTCGATGAACACGGCCATGCCGCCATTGCCCGACACGGTGCCGCCGGTGGTGGTGAAGCTGCCGGCAATCGACGTGCCCTGCACGGTTATGCCGCGATCGGTGTTATCAAGCGCATTGACGGTGGCGAAGGTGTAGGTGCCTTGGCCTGATATATCCAGACCGTCGTCGTGGTTGCCCTGCAGCAGCGTCGTGCCGGTGAAATTGTACGTGCCGTTGTCTTCGATATGCAGGCCGTCGAGGCCGTTGCCGGTCGCGGTGAAACCGGACGCCTTGACGTTGGTCGAATTGCCGGTGAACGCGGCGCCGTTGCCGCCGGCACCCGTCACAGTCACGTTGGTCAGCGTCGTGCCGGTGGCGTTGTTGCCGAAGATGCCGTTGGCGCCGCCGGTGATGGTGATGCCGTTCAGCGTGTTGCCGGTGCCGAGCGTGATGACGTTGTTGGCGACATTGGTGCCCTGGATCGTGCCGTCGCTGCCGCCCAGATTGAAGGTGGCGGTGCCGCCGCCGGACAGTTTCGCGGTGACGCTTTCGCCGCCGCCGATCACGGTCTGGCCATTGGCAAGTGTCACGCCGGCAGTCGTCAGATTGCCATTGCCGCCCAGCGCAACGACAAAACCGCCGCTGCCGGCCTTGGTGACCGCGTCGTCCAGCGTCGTCGGATCGGCCTGCGTGCCGGCGCCCGCCAGCCCGCCATCGGCGAAATAGAACTTGCCGAACGCCGCATTGGTGGCGGCGTTGATGGCGACGCGCGTCGTCGAGCCGCCGTTGATCTCCTGCGACTGGATCCTGACGCCGATATCGCCGCGCACGCGCTCGTTGACGCGCTTGCGCAGACCTTCACTGACCGGATAGACCGGTTCGGCACTGATGGCCGCGGTCTTGTCCGAACCGTGGCCGGGGTTGAACGGGATGTTCAGCCGCACGCTGCCGGCGAACTGGGTGTCGTCGCGATTGTCGTTGCGGACCTCGCCGGCGAAGACCAGTTCGGTGCCGCTGCCGAAGACATCGCCGATCGTGTATTCGAACCCGGCCTTGGCGCCGGTGACGCTGCCGTCGTCGCCGTGCGGGTCCTCGAAATGGTAGCCGCCAATGTCGAGCCGCAGCGAGTGCTTGTCTGGCAGGTTGACCGGAACCTGGGCGCCGATCTCGCCTTCGATGCCCCAGGCCGCGTAGTCGCGGTGGTCGAGCACCGATATCCGTTCGATCAGCTGGTTCGAGACCATCGACAGGGTCGAGCTGGTCGAATGATCGGTCGAGTCGCCCTTGATCGGTACGAAGACGTTCACATGCGCGTCGAAGTTCGGCGTGATCGCCTCGACGCCCAGCGTGGCCGCGGTGAACTGCGTGCTGTCGTAGTTCTCGAGGTTTATATAGGCGTAGCCGCCGAGCATCAGGTCGGGATTGACGATGCGGCGAATGCCGAGGCCGATGTCCTGGCCGGAAGCATCCTTGAAATCGTGCTTGGCCCGGACATCGAGGAACAGCACCGACTCGGCCGTCTGCTTGATCGGAATGAAGCCTTCGAGCGCGGCGTTGCCGCCATTGTTGTCGGCACCGACGATGGCGCGGATCTGCGGCTGCCAGAGGCCGTCGGGGTCGGCATGGGCAATCACGCCCGAAAGGCCAAGCGCCAGCGTCGTCAGCGCCGTCGTCTTCCAAAGATGGCTTACAATGCGCGAACGGCGATAACCAGCGCGCACGCGGAAAGCCTCCCCATGCGCCACCATCCCACCAACCTGCCGAGACGTCTCGGTAGTTTCCATCCCTGGCGAGTCCCTTCAGGGACTGCACGTCCCGCGTGTTAATTCTTACGCGAATTCTATTGTATAGCGAGTCCGGAAGGTTGTGCGTGTTGTTGTCGGACCGCAAAGTTCTGTCCTGTGACCATATTGCCACAGTAGATTTGCCGGCTTGCTTGACCCGGGACTCGGCTTTCGGAGCTGTCGCCATTGTTGTATCAAGCCTTTTCCGAGAGAATACCTGCCGGGGCAAGGAAAATTTTGGGGCGTCAAGAACATGCCAAGTAATTTAGCTAGAGCTAATCTAGCGCGAATGATCGCGACATCGGCTGCCCTTTGGCTGCTGTCGACTTCTGTTGGCCCGGCGCTTGCCGAGGACGCGGCCAAAGGGTCCCAAGCCAAACAGTCTCAGCCCAAGGAGGCCGGACCCAAGCCGGCCGACGCCAATGCATGGGCGGTGAACTGCTCCAGCGGCTCGGCGACCAACGAGCTTCAGTGCCAGGTGTCGCAGACCCTCACCGAGGCCAAGACCGGGCAGCGCGTGCTGACCGTCACCGTGCGCCGCGACAACGCCAATGGCAGCTTCGCCATGCTGCTCGCTTTGCCGCACGGCCTGTTCCTGCCGTCCGGCGTCAGCTATCAGGTCGACCAGGGGCAAAAAATCGTCATCGCCATCCAGACCAGCGACCAGAACGGCGCCTATGCCGCCACGCCGCTGTCGCCGGAACTGCTCAAGACGATGAAGTCGGGAACCAATCTGAACATCTCCATGGAATCGGTCACCCGCAAGCCGGTCACCATCCCGGTCTCGCTCGCCGGCTTCACCACGGCCATCGCCAAGCTGGAATCGATCAAGTAGCGGGTTCGCCGGCAACCATTGCCCGACATCCCGCCCCTTCGTGGGCGTCTCCGCTCCGCGCTCAGGCTATGCAGCGCGTCAATGCGAGCAACCGGCTTGATTGTCCGCACCCGCAATGCTCCGTTGTCGCTTCGGACATCCGGAGAAACCCATGACAGGCTTTGTCGACCGCCAGCGCGCCGCGCAGTTGATGGAAGGCGCCGGCATCGGGGCGCTGGTGCTCTGCGCGCCCGAGGCCTTCCACTATGCGACCGGTGCGTGGATCGGCCCGGCGGGACTGTTCCGCCGTGCCGGTGGCGGCTTCGTGATCATCCCGGCCGGACAAGACCTGCCGATCGGTGTTGTCGTCGCCGACTTCAACGCCGCGCAGCTGCGGCTCGCCGCGCCGGAAGCAATCGTGCGGTCGCACCCGATCTGGATCGAATCCGCGCCGGTCGAGATTGGAACGCACGGGCTCGCTTTGGCCGAACGCATCGAGGCCGGCCTTGCCTCGCTTGGCCGCGCCCCGGATTTCTCCCGCCCCGCCACTTTCGATCTCGCCGGCTCGGTGCGCCAGCTGCAGGCCTTGCTCGAGGAATTCGGACTGGAGCGCGCAACGCTCGGCATCGACCTTGACTTCGTCCCGGCCGCCGATTTCGCGGCCATCCAGGCGCTGCTGCCGCATTGCCGGATGGTCGATGGCTCGCCGGTGCTGGACAGGCTGCGGGCCGTCAAATCCCAGCGCGAGATCGATCTCCTTCAGCAAGGCATCTTTCTCTCGGAAGCCGGGCTGGAGCGCTTGCAGGTGGACGCGATGGCCGGCATGCGCCAGGCCGATCTCATCGCGCTCTACCGCAAGGGCGTCGCCGAAGCGGCAGCCGGGCTGTCGCATCCGGTCGTCACTGCGGAATATGTGACGCTGGGCGCCCGCGCCAAGGGCGCCGACGCCAGGGCCGTGGCCGGCGATCCCTTGAAATGCGACATGGTCTGCACGGTCGGTGGCTACGCTTCCGACATGTCGCGCAATTTCACTTTCGGGCCGCCTTCCGCCGACCAGGCCGAGCTGCATGCCATCGCCGAGCGCGCCTTCGAGGACGGGCTGGCGGCGCTGATCCCCGCAAACACGCTCGCTCATGTGCATCGCGTCACCACCGAGAGCCTGGCGCGGCAAGGCCTGCGCAGCTTCCGCCGCGGCCATTTCGGCCACAGCGTCGGCCAGTCGGTGTTTTCCGAGCAATGGCCGTTCATCGCGGCCGACAATGATGTCGTCATCGAGGCCGGCATGGTGCTGGCTTTCGAAATCCCGCTCTACATGGACGGCCTCGCCAGCTTCAATCTCGAGGACCAGTTCCTGATCACGGCAGATGGGCCGATGCCGATGAACCGGCTGCCGAGGCGGCTGGAGATGGTCGGGTAGTTTGGAAGCGGAGCGCGACGGCGGATAAACTGGGCTTGCCGGCGGCCACCTATCCTTCCGCGGCTGGCACCGTCGCTTCGTCGCTGTAGCGACCGACGGCGCGGCCATGGCTTGCGGCACGCAACGGTTGCAGCGCGGCCGGGCGCATGGAACGACGGCGTGCAAACATGGTAAGAGTCAGGTCGAAACGCCAGGGAAGACCGACTTCATGACCGAAGCTGACAGCCAGCAAGAGCCTGTTGCAAGCCACGAGCCGGAGGGACGCGACATCAGGCGCATCCCCGACATCATCTCGCTGGTCAAGGATTCCTACGCTGAGTTGAGCCCGGCGGAGCGCCGCGTCGCCGATGTCGTGCTCGACGATGTCAAATACGCCGTCGACGCCTCGAATGCGGCGATTGCCGAACGCGCCGGCGTCAGCGAACCGACCGTGACCCGCTTCTGCCGCGCCATCGGCTGCGAGGGTGTGCGCGATTTCAAGCTGAAGCTGGCGCAAAGCCTCGTCGTCGGCGCGCTCTATCTGGCCAAGCCGCCGGCAATCAGCAACGACAATGGCATGCCGTTCTGGAACGCCGTCTTCGGCGAGGCGCGCCGGGCGCTGCAGGAGGCTGAACGCCAGCTCGATCCGGGCGAGCTGCAGAAGGCGGCGGAACTCATCGCCAAGGCTCGCCAGGTCACCGTTTTCGGCCTCGGCGGCAGTTCCTCGGCGCTGGCGCAGGAGACGCAGTACCGGCTGTTTCGCTACGGCATCACCGTCAGCGCCCAGTGCGATCCCTATCTGATGCGCATGACCGCCTCGACGCTGAAGCCGGGCGACCTGGTGATCGCCATTTCGGCGACCGGGCGCACGCGCGAGGTGATCGAGGCCGTCGAACTCGCCAAGCACTACCGCGCCAACGCCATCGCCGTTACCGCGCCCGACACCGATCTCGCCCGCGCTTGCGATGTCCGGCTGACGGTGGCGGTGCCCGAATATCCCGACACGCTGAAGCCGACCGCTTCGCGCTTCGCCTTCCTGGCGGCGATCGACCTCTTGGCCGTGGCCTGCGCCTACAAGCTCGACGGCTCGGCGCGCGAGACGGTCCGCCGCATCAAATACAACGCCCAGATCCACCGCACCGGCAAGGAGATGGAGCCGCTCGGGGATTAGGGCATCTCTTTTCCTTCTCCCCTTGCGAGAGGAGGGAACAAGACGGCGCCAACGCAGGAAGAGGAACACATGCTGGAAATGGCACCGACGAAACAGGCAGCCGCATGGCTGGAATCCCTGGCGCAGGCGCTCGCAGCCGGCGATGCGACCGCGGCAAGCCATTTGTTCGTCGACGACTGCTACTGGCGCGATCTTCTGACCTTCACCTGGAACATCACGACCATGGAAGGCCGCGAGGCCATCACCGACATGCTCGAGGCGACGCTGGCGACGACCAAGCCCACCGCATGGCAGCTCGCCGGCGAGGCGACCTCGGACGAAGGCACCATCGAAGCCTGGTTCACCTTCGAGACCGCGGTGGCTTCCGGCCAAGGCATTGTGCGCCTGCGCAACGGCCGCTGCCGCACCCTGTTCACGGCGATGACCGACCTCAAGGGGTTCGAGGAGCGCAAGGGCTTGGCGCGGCCGCTCGGCGTGCGCCACAAGGCCGACCCCGAACGCGAGACCTGGTCGGAGGCGCGGGCGCGCGAGACGCGCGAACTCGGCGCCACCGAGCAGCCCTATTGCCTGGTCATCGGCGGCGGGCAGGGCGGCATCATGCTGGCCGCACGGCTGCGGCAGCTCGGCGTGCCGACCATCGTCATCGAGAAGAATGCGCGCCCGGGCGATTCCTGGCGCAACCGCTACCGCACGCTCGTGCTGCACGATCCGGTCTGGTACGACCATCTGCCCTACATTCCGTTCCCGGAGAACTGGCCGGTCTTCACGCCCAAGGACAAGATGGGCGACTGGCTGGAAATGTACACGCGCGTCATGGAGCTCAACTACTGGGTCGCCACCAAATGCCTCAGCGCCTCCTATGACGAGGCACGGAAGGAGTGGACCGTGGTGGTCGACCGTGTCGGCCGGCAGATCACGCTGAAACCGAAGCATGTCGTCTTCGCCACCGGCGCCTACGGCCCGCCGCGAAAGATCGACCTGCCCGGCGCCGCGGCGTTCAAGGGCGAGCTGCTGCATTCCAGCCAGTATGCCAGCGGCGACAAATTCCGCGGCAAAAAGGTCGCCGTCATCGGCGCGGCCAGCTCAGGGCACGATGTCTGCGTCGATCTCTGGGAAAGCGGCGCCGACGTCACCATGATCCAGCGCTCGCCGACCACCGTGGTCAAGTCGGACACGCTGATGGAGGTCGGCTTCGAGATCTTCTCGGAGAGCGCGCTGGCGCGCGGCATCACCACCGAAAAGGCCGACATGATCGTCGCCTCGACGCCCTTCGCCCTTGTGCCCAAGGGCCAGTGCGCGCTCTACGAGGTGATCAAGGCGCGCGACGCCGCCTTTTATGACCGCTTGCGTGCCTCGGGCTTCGCCATCGATTTCGGCGACGACGAGACCGGCCTCCTGATGAAGGCCTACCGCACCGGCTCCGGCTACTACATCGATGTCGGCGCCTCCGACCTGATCATCGACGGCAAGATCGGCATCCGCAGCGGCGTCGCCATCAAGGCGCTGACGCCGACCGGCATCCTGTTCGAGGACGGCAGCGAGCTCGAGGCCGACGCCATCGTCGCCTGCACCGGCTACCAGTCGATGAACGAGAATGTCGCCGCGCTCGTCTCGCGCGAAGTCGCCGACAAGGTCGGGCCCTGCTGGGGCCTCGGTTCCGGCGTCAAGGGCGACCCTGGCCCCTGGCAAGGCGAATTGCGCAACATGTGGAAGCCGACGGCGCAGGAAGCGCTGTGGTTCCACGGCGGCAATCTGGCGCTGTCGCGTTTTTACTCGAAATACGTGGCGCTGCAGATCAAGGCGCGTATGGAAGGCATTGCGACGCCGGTTTACGGCAGGCCGAGCAACGCCGGGCGGTGAGGCGAAAGCATGCTTCGGTGAGAGAGGTCGACCCCCACTCCGTCGAGCTT